>DBFEBE010000142.1:0-2724 GCA_048318985.1 Collinsella sp. | reverse complement strand
CATCGACGTGGGAAGCGAACTCGAGCTCGCGGGATTGCGGCCGCTGCTCGACACGCGGGCGGAGCTCTTCTGCCCCGAGCTCAACGGGGGCACGGACGCCTGGGGCGCAGCCCGGTCCGTACTGTCGGGCGATGCCGAGGCCATCGAGGGCACCGGCGCCGATTTCGCAGTCGTCCCCTCGGGGGCCTACCCCGCTCTCGAGGACGGGCTTGCCGAACTAGGGTTCTCACGGGTGCATGACGACGGGACCTTCGAGGTGTATGCCCGCAAGGCGGCTCCATAATTCCTCCACAGGCGGAAATAGGTCCTGAGCTGGGACAATCCCGAACCTTTCCCATTTTTGGGCAGGGTGCTGACCCGCATCTTTCCCGGGGGCATAGTTTATGCCGTACCGCCACAGACGTGGCACAGGCCGCGCGGGTGCGCCCGCGCATACATCCAAGAGAGAGAGGAGGAGGAGGTCCAATGCACGATATCCTCGCCAAGCCGGCGGCCATCGCCACCTGCGGCCTTTTCAACATGAAGCGCCGCGCCAAGGAGGCCCTGCCCGCCCAGGGATCCATCGAGTGGATCGTCATCGTCGTCTGCATCGCCGTCGCGCTGATCGCCGCGCTGATCTACCTGTCTAACGAGATGAACGGCAAGATCAACCTGGTCGCCGACACGCTGCACAAGACCAAGGTTTCCGGCGGCACTGCCGGCGCGGAAACCTTCCCGGGCGGCAAGTAGCGCATCCCGGAGCCATCCGCCCGGGGGCCGCGACACCCCCGCCCCCGGGCATCCCGAACCTTCCCGCGCGCCGACAGGGCGCGCTTTTCAGATAACCACGGACCACAGCAAAGGAGGGAGCCTTATGCTCGCAACACTCACGCTCGCGGCCGGGTCGGCCGCCGCCGGATGGCTTTTGCAGCATGCCTACCAATCCCTGCGCTATTCCTTCTACGAGCGCGAGGACGCGGCCATGCTCGCGCCCGGCGCCGACCCCGCCGAGCGCCGAGACTGGCTGGCCGCGATCGGCGCCCAGGTCGCCATCCAGGCCGTCGCGCCCTCCACGATCGACGCGCTCGCCGCATCGGGCGACATCGACGCGGACCTGCTGGCGGACGGCGAGTCGGGCGCCTACGCGCGCCGCTACAACCCCACGCTCGCGGGCGAGGCCTACTGGGTCCCCGCATATCTCGCCGCCGCGCTCGCCGGCGCGGCATACTCGCCGGCGGCTGCCGTGGCGGCCGTGAGCTCGCTCGCCATCGCCGCGAGCGATATCCGCTTCCGCATCGTACCGCTCCCGCATCTCGCGGTGCTCGCCGCCTCGTCTATCGCGGCCTTCTGCCCCACCCTTGCCGGTGCCGCGCTCACCGCCGCGGGCATGGGGGTCACCTGGGCGCTCGGCGCCGCCGTGCGCCGAGCCGGCGGCGAGTGGGGCGACGGCGACTCGCTCATGCTCGGCTGCGTGCTGGGGTCGACCGCCGCGACGCCGCTGATCGTCGGCCTCGTGCCCGCGCTCGGCGCGGCCGCGCTGCTGTTCATCGCATGCTCGCGGCACATCGGCGTCAAGACCGACGCCATGCCGCTCGCCCCCGTCATCTCGCTCGCCCTCATCGCGGCCCTCGCGGCGGGGGCGCTGTCATGAGCGCGGCCAGGGCGCGCGGGCGGCGCGGTCAGGCGACCGTCGAATTCGTCCTCATCCTGCCGCTGCTGGTCCTCATGCTCGTCGCCGTCGCCGACTACGCGCACGTCGCGCGCGAGACCGCGAACGTGCAGGCCGCGAGCTCCGAGGGCGCGCGCTACGCCGCGGCGAACCCCACCCTGTCGAACGACGCGATCGCCGCCTACGTGCGCGAGGCGTGCGCCCTGGGCGACGGCGCGACCGTCACCGTCACATCGGCGGAGGCGCCGTCGAAGCCGGTGACGCTCAAGAGCGGCGACAAGTCGGTCACCGCGCGCTATGCGCGAGAGAAGGTCACCGTCAAGGTCGTCGAGGATGTCGGCTGCATCTTCCCGCTCAAGTCGCTCGGCGTGAAGGGCGCCACCGATGACGGCTGGCAGGTCCATTCCGAGACGTCGTCCATCAGGTCAGAGATAGAGAGGTCGTGACATGGCAGCCTTTCCAACGGCACGCGCGCATGCGCACCTTCCCGGCCAGGGCTCGGTCGAGTTCATCCTGGTCATGCCGGTGCTGCTCACGTTCCTCTTCGCCATCGGGTCGTTCGCGATGCTCTCCTACCAGAACACCGTGATCCAGCACTCGCTGGCGACGCTCGCCGACGCGCTTCCCGCCGGATGGCAGGAGCAGGACCGAAACGAGCTCGTCCGCGACCTCGTCTGCGACGGCACTGACCTCGACAAGAGCAGGCTCACGGTGACCAACGCGCGCGTCAAGACCGAAACCAGCGGTGCCGTCAACGACGGCGACTCCATCGCGAGCGATCTGGGGGCCTCGACGCTCAGGACCGAGACGCGCCGCGTCGCCGTCGAGGCCGATATCGCCTACGAGTACAACGACCCGCTCTCGCTCGGGCGCAAGACGACCCTCACGCGCCACGTCTCGCACAGCTATACGACCTATACGGACTGGGAGGTGCTGTGATGGCATCGCGAAAACCGCTGCGTACCCGCGGCCTTCCTGGCCAGGTCGCCGTCATCTTCGTCGTGGCCGTCAGCTGCCTGCTCATCGCGGTGGGCCTCGGCGTGGACGTCAGCACGGCCTATTCGGCCAAGACCGGC
>DBFEBE010000141.1:0-45437 GCA_048318985.1 Collinsella sp. | reverse complement strand
GGGGACCGGGCAGGCCGGGCGAATGCGGGTGCCGGGCTGGCTGAACGGGGGCGGGCCGCTTCCCCGCCTCAATGTAGGGACTGTCCCCAAATTGAGGTGGGGAGCGCGGCGGGGACGCCCGAAAGGGCCCAGCTCCATATGGGTATACTTCTGCCCACGCAACAACGAATCCAAGGAGCGCACATGCCCGATACCGATACCCAAGCCGCCGCGACCGACCCCCAGCAGAGCGCCCGCGCGCACGCCGCCGAGCTGCTGCCCCAGGGGGCGCGCCTGCACGGCTTCACCGTCACGCACGTCTCCCCCATCCCCGAGCTCGAGGCGGACGCCTACGTGCTGCATCACGACGCATCCGGGGCGCGCCTGCTCTACCTCGCCTGCGAGGACGAGAACAAGGCCTTCGCCATCGGCTTCAAGACCCCTCCCGCCGACGACACCGGCGTCTTCCACATCCTTGAGCACTCCGTGCTGTGCGGGTCGGCGAAGTTCCCGGTGAAGGAGCCGTTCGTCGACCTCATCAAGAGCTCCATGCAGACCTTCCTCAACGCCATGACCTACCCGGACAAGACGGTCTACCCCGTGGCGAGCACCAACGAGCAGGACCTGCTCAACCTCATGGACGTCTACATGGACGCGGTGCTCAACCCGGCCATCTACACCAAGCGCGCGATCTTCGAGCAGGAGGGCTGGCACTACGAGCTGGACGTGCCCGAGGGCGCGCCGCTCGCAGACGGCCGCCTGCGCTACAACGGCGTGGTGTTCAACGAGATGAAGGGCGCCCTGTCCGACCCCATGGACGTCCTCGACAACGCCATCATGCGGGAGCTGTTCCCCGACACCGCCTACGCCTTCGAATCCGGCGGCCATCCGCGCGCGATACCGCGCCTGACCTACGAGGGGTTCCTCGACACGCACGCACGCCACTACAACCTGTCCAACAGCTACATCGTGCTCTACGGCGACATGTCCGTCGAGCGCGAGCTGGCTTTCCTGGACGATAGCTACCTGGGCGACGCGGCGCGCGAGGCGGCCCGCGCGGCGAAGGCCGCGGCACGCGGAGGCGCGGGGGCGGGCAGCGCCGGCACGGTCGGCGCGCCCAACCCGCTCGAGCTCCAGCGCCCCGTGGTGTGCGAGCACGCCGTGACGCGCATGGCGACCACCCCCGAGAACGCCCTCGTGGGCCTCGCCTACGTGATCGGCGAGGCATCCGACCGCAAGCGACTCATCGCCGCCGACATCCTGTTCGACGCGCTGCTCGCCACCAACGAGGCGCCCGTCAAGAAGGCGGTCATCGAGGCGGGCCTCGGCGGGAACCTGGCGAGCTACACCGCCGGCGACCTGCTCCAGCCCTACGAGCTCATCATCCTGCAGAACGCCAACGAGGACGTGGCCGCCGAGTTCCGCCGCGTGGTGGAGGACACGTGCCGCCGCCTCGTGGAGGAGGGCATCCCCCGCGACCGCCTCGAGGCCGTCATCGCCAGCGAGGAGTACGACCTGCGCCAGCGCGACTACGGCTACCCCGACGGCGTGGCGCTCGCCTGCGACGCCCTGGGCACCTGGCTCTACGACGACGGCGACGAGGCCGCCACGCGCGGCATCCGCTACGCCGACGCCTACCGCGAGCTGCGCGGGGAGCTTTCGGGCACGTACTTCGAGGACCTGCTGCGCGAGCTCGTGCTGGACAGCCGCCACAACGCGCTCGTGGAGCTCGTGCCCGTGGGCGACGGGGGCGCGGACGGGGCGGAAGGCGACGAGGACGCCGGCGAGGCCGCAGAGCTCGCCGCGACCATGGCGTCCATGAGCGAGGCGGACCTGCAGCGCGTCGTCGACGACGTGGCGGAGCTCCGCCGCCAGCAGGAGGCCGAGGACGCGCCCGATGCCAAGGCGACGCTGCCGCGGCTGCGCGTCTCCGACATCGGGCCGGCGCGCCCCGAGCAGCCGCTCGTCGTGGACGCCACGGCGCCCGTGCCCTGCCTGCGCCACGACATCCCCACGCACCGGCTCGCCTACGCGCTCACCTACTTCGACCTGAGCCACCTCGCGTTCTCCGAGCTGCCCTACGTCACCGTGCTCGCGCGCCTCATGCAGCAGCTGGCCACGGAGCGCCGCAGCGCCGCCGAGCTGGACAGCCATATCGCCAAGAACCTCGGCTTCCTCTCGTTCACCACCGAGGTGTTCACCCAGCCCAACTGGAAGCTCGCGCGCCCCTACCTGCTGGTCTCGGCAGGCGCCCTGTCCGAGAAGATCGGCGAGCTGGCGAGCATCCCGCGCGAGGTGTGGGCAGAGACCGTGTTCGAGGACACCGACCGCATGCGCGACGTGCTTACCCAGCTGCGCATCGGCATGGAGCAGGGCTTTCTCATGAACGGGCACAGTGCCGCGCTCGCCCGCTCGATGTCCTACGTCTCCCCCGCCTCGGTGCTCGTGCAGCAGCTCTCCGGCGTCGACTTCTACCGCTTCCTGCGCGAGATGCTCGATCACTTCGACGAGCGCGCCGAGGAGCTGTGCGCAACGCTGCGCGAGCTGTCTGCGCGGATCTTCACCTCCACGGGGACGATCGCAAGCTTCACCGGGTCCGATGAGGATTACGCGCGCTACTGGGAAGCCGCCGGCGACCTGGGCCTTTCGCCGCGCACCGCGCGCGCCAAGGAGCTCTACGTGCCCATGCCGGAAGACAGGCACGAGGCCTTCGTGATCCCCAGCGACGTGTGCTACCTGGGCGCGGCGACCGACCCGCGTACGCTGGGCATCGAGGTCGACGGCACCTGGGGCGTGGCGGCCAACGCGCTGTCCTACGACTACCTGTGGAACGAGGTCCGCGTGAAGGGCGGGGCGTACGGCTGCGGGTTCCGCTCGGCGGGCACGCGCCAGGCGAGCTTCTACACGTACCGCGACCCGGCCATCGACCCCTCGCTCGCGCGTATCGCCGAGACGGGCGCCTGGCTCTCGTCCTTCGAGCCCGACCCGGCAGCGTTCGAGGGCTTCATCGTGAGCTGCGTCTCCAGCATGGACGCGCCGGTCAAGCCCTACGGGCTCACCAAGCGCCGGTGCGCCGAGTACCTCGGCAAGGTCGACGTCGACGCCCGCGAGCGGCGCCGCGCCGAGATGCTCGCCGCCACCCCCGAGGGGCTTCGCGCCCTGGGCGGGCAGATCGCGCGCATCGCCGAGGCGGCTCCCGCCTGCGTGTTCGGCGGTCGCGAGGCCATCGAGGCGAGCGATGCCGGCTGGAACGTCATCGAGCTGATGAGCTAGGCGCGCAGGACGGGACAGCGAGGCGGGGCGTGGTGGCCTCGCCCGGTCGCCTGGGGCCGATGCCTCGAGGCGACCGGGGTCCCGTGAACGAACCGCGACGCAGATGCGGGCGTCCACCTAACACGGTGGGCGCCCGCATCGTTTGCGTTGGACAGCGCGTCCGCCGCGGCTCCTTCGCCGACGGCGCACGCGAGGGCGGCCCGGGCCGTGAGGCAGCGAACCGCCCATAGGGGTGTCGCAGGTGGGTGCGATGCGGGATGCCGCGGCCGGACGAAGCGGCCGGGCACAGCGCAGGATGCCGCGGCTCGTCGCAGCGGCCGGGCGCCTCGGCCACCCGACGATCTAGGAGCAGCAGCCGCAGGCGGCGCAGCCTCCCGCGGTCGCGCCGCCGTCTTGCGGGCCGAAGACCTGCTCCATCATGGCGCGGCCGGTAGGCGTCGTGGCCAGGCCGCCGTCGGCCGTCTCGCGCAGCGCGGCGGGCATCGCGTTGCCCACGCGGCGAAGCGCCGCGATCGACTCGTCGGCGGGGATGTCGGCGGGCACGCCGGCGAGCGCCAGCTCGGCCGCCACGACGGCGCCGGCCACGCCCGAGGCGTTCCGCTTGATGCAGGGGATCTCCACCAGGCCCGCCACCGGGTCGCACACGAGGCCCAACACGTTCTGCAGCGCGATGGACACGGCGTCGGCGGCCTGCGAAGGCGTGCCGCCCGCGAGCTCGACGAGCGCGGCGGCGGCCATGGCGGCGGCGCTGCCGCACTCGGCCTGGCAGCCGCCCTGCGCGCCGGCGAGGCACGCGTTGCGCTCGATGACGAGGCCCACCGCGGCGGCCGTGAACAGGCTCATCACGCAGGCGCGCTCGGACAGCCCCCGCTCGTCGCGCATGGCCAGCACGGCGGCGGGCAGGATCCCGCAGGAGCCCGCCGTGGGCGCCGCCACGATGCGGCCCATCGAGGCGTTGAGCTCGGACACCGCGAGCGCCCGGTACAGGGCGCCGGCCATGAGCCCGCCGGTGAGCGAGGAGCCCGCGCGCACCGCCTCGCGCACCTTGTGCGCCCCGCCGCCCGTAAGCCCGCTCGTGGAGCGCAGGTCGGGGGCGCAGCCCGGCTCGATGCACTCGTCCATCACCTGGAGCCTCCCGCGCATCTGCCCGTACAGCTCCTCGGCAGAAATCTCCATGGCGGCGGCCTGCTGGACCAGAACCGCCTCGGATATGGGGCAGCCCGCCTCCTCGGCGGCCGCGACGACCCCCGCGAGGGTCGCGTAGTTGAAATCGAAGCTCATCGTCTCCCCTTTTTCGAATGGGCCGAGGCCGTTTACACCAGCGGCTTCAGCATGATGGCGCCCGTGACGTCGTCGAGGCGCGCCAGGCGGTCCGCCAGCCCCTCGTCCTGCAGGCCCTCGACCTCGATGCTCATCACCGCGTCGCCGCCGCGGCGCGCGCGGGACAGATGGAAGTCGCAGATGTTGGCCCCGGCGTCCGCGAGAACGTCGGTCACCGCGGCGATCAGGCCGGGGACGTCGCGGTGCAGCACGATGAAGGTGACGTGCTGGCCGGTGAGGTGCACCGCCATGCCGTCGATCTGGGTGATGAGGATCGCGCCGCCCCCCACGCTGCTGCCGAGGACCTCGACGCGACGTCCGCTGGCGCCCGTGAGCGCGATCCGCGCGGTGTTGGGATGGACGTCCTCGCCGTCCTCGGTGGCGAAGGACACGGCGAGCCCGCGCTCGGCGGCGATGGCGAGCGAGTCGCGCAGGCGCACGTCGTCGGCGGCGAATCCGAGGATGCCCGCGACCAGGGCACGGTCCGTGCCGTGCCCGCGGTAGGTCTTGGCGAACGAGCCGAACAGCGCGATGTCCGCCCTCACGGCGGGCTCGCCCAGAAGCTCGAGCGCGATGCGCCCCAGACGCGCGGCGCCGGCCGTATGCGAGCTCGAGGGCCCGATCATGACCGGCCCGATGATATCCAGCACGTTGGACACGTGCGGCCCCCTTTCATGGAGCGGCCGCCGGGACTGCGGGCCCCGACGGCCGATAGGTCGTATGCACCGTAGTGTATCCGAGTCGCCGCGCACGCGGGCGCGATGCTGGCGAGCGGTCGACGCGGCGGGCGGGTGCAGGCCGCGCCGCGACGGGTGACGGAGCGGGGCCGCGCGCAGCGGAGCCCGCTGGCGCGCCCGGCCCCGCGGAGCCCCTTACAGCTCGATCAGGTGATCGGTGATGTAGGTGAGGCGCTCGCAGCCGTCCTCGGTGATGAGGTAGTCGTCCTCCTGGCGCACGCCGCCGATGCCGGGCAGGTAGATGCCGGGCTCGATGGTATGGCACATGCCCGGCTGCTCGGGCGTTGTGTTGGCCGGCCCCATGAAGGGCGCCTCGTGGATGTCCAGGCCGAAGTTGTGGCCCACGCCGTGCGGGATGCTGTAGCCGCGCTCCTCCACGTAGGCGTTGACCGCGTTGGAGACCTCGGCGTAGGTGACGCCGGGGCGCAGCATGGAGGCGCCGAGCTCCTTGGCCTGCTCGACGATGCCCCACACCTTGAGCAGCTGCGGCTCCTTGGGGCGGCCGAGCACGACGGTGCGCGTGATGTCGGAGCAGTAGCCGTCGAGATAGGTGCCGAAGTCGAGCGTCACGAAGTCGCCCTGCTCGATCACGCGGTCGCTCGCCGTGGCGTGCGGGCACGCGCCGTTATCGGGGCCGGAGGCCACGATCGTCTCGAAGCAGAAGCCCGAGCCCCCGCGGCTGCGGAACTGGTACTCCAGCTCGTTGGCGACGTCGATCTCGGTCACGCCCGGCTTGATGAAGTCGAGGACCGCGTAGAACGACCGCATGGAGATCTGGCACGCGCGGCGGATCGTCGCGATCTCGTCGGCGTCCTTGATCATGCGGATGGTCGCCACGAAGTCGTCGACCGGCACGAGGCGCACGCCCTGGGCGCGCTCGGCGAGGTCGGCATGGTCACCCACGGTGATGTCGCCCGCCACGAAGCCGGCCTCGTCCACGCCCAGCTCGCGCAGGATGTCGCCGGCGCAGGTGTAATACGTGGCCGGGTGCATGCCGCAGCGCTTGCACACATGGATCTGGGCGGCGTCGCCCACCTCGGCGGCGGCCTGGCTCTCGAAGCGGCCGTCGGTCACGAAATGGCAGCCGGACGCGGCAACCACGAGCACGGAGGTCCCGTACTCTCCGGTGAAGCCGGTGAGGTACTTGATGTCGGAGCCCTTGGTGACCACGAGCGCCTCGACGCCGGCTTCGGCCAGTTTGGCCGCAAGCCTTTCGATTCTCGTCATGGGATATCCTTTTCCTTTACAAGAAGGGCCGCATCGCACGCCTGATGCGTTCGCGATGCGGCCCGTTATACATACAGGTTCCACCTTCCGCACGGGCGGCGCGCCGGCCTGCCCGGAAGGGTCGGCTCCCCGGAAGGGGCACCGCGAGACGGCTCTGCGCGAGCCGGCGGGACGGGGGTGCGCCGCGCAGGGCGGCGCGCTTGCCCGCTAGGCCTTGTCGAGGCCCATCTTCGCGCTCAGCTTCTTGGTGGCGAGAAGGACCAGCAGGCCGGCGACGATGGTGATGCCGCCGATGGCCAAAAAGTACGGGATCTCGGAGCCCTCGGCGTATAGCGGGCTCACCAGGGTGGAGAGGCCGGCGCCCGTGGACTGCGACAGGCTCCACACGGTCATCATCTGGGTGGAGAAGGCGGCCGGGGCCCAAGCCCGCGCACACGGCCCCCCTCGCGTCGATCCCAACCTCAATTTGGCGCCTGTCCCCAATTTGAGGCGGGGCGAGGGCGCGAGCCTACGCCAGGCTCGTGACCACGTAGCGCATCGTCTGGTACCACAGGCTCTCGCACGGGGCGTCGGAGCAGTTGAGCATCACGTGGCGCTGGTTGGCGCGGATGAGCATGGCGTCGCCGGGCACGAGCCTGAACTCCTCCCCCTCGATGCGCAGGGTGAGCTCGCCGGAGAGCACGTGGCACACCTCGGGGAACGGGTGCATGGCCTCGGGGTCGGCCTCGAAGTCGCCCGCCTCCAGGCGGATCACGCTGTAGGGTTCGGCGACTGCGCCGAAATCGTACTGCGTGATGGTCATGCCGCTCTCGGGGCGCACGATGATCTGGGCATCGGTGCTGCGGATGATGCTCTTGCCCTCGACTTTCTGGGTGATGAGCTCCGCGGGCGACACGTCGAGCTCGTCGCATATCTTGCGGAGGTTGTCCACCGTGGGGCTGGTCTGCCCGCGCTCGACGTTGCTCAGGTAGCCTACGGAGAGGCCGGTGTAGAGCGAGAGCTGGGTGATGGTGAGCAGCTTTCGCTTGCGCAGCTCCTTGAGCTTGCGGCCGAGCATGAGGCGGAACTCGCCCTCGTTGCAGGAATCGCTCTCGGAGACCGCGGCGCGCGCGGCGGATTCGGTATCGGGCATGGCGTATCCTCTCATCTCATACATAGACATAGGCGCCCTTCCGCACGGGCCGCGACGCCAGCTCCAGATACTGGGGCAGGCGGCACCGCGGGTGACGGGACCGTTCGCGCATGCTCCGCCGTGAGATAGCAACCAGCATACGGGACAGATGGCCTTTAAGCGTACGCCGTCCTCCGGCGCGTAGCCTTTTCATCATAGCGATGAAACAAATTCTTCCTATATAGCTATCTCAAGCTACCGCTTGCCCGTCCCAGACAACCGTTTGCCGTACCGAACGCAACGGGCGGTGGACAAATTCGCGTCCGCGAGGACAATGCCCTTAGATTCAATTTCACGTATATGAATTTGATTTCACCGATTAGCACACACATCGCGAGGATGGAGAGGAAGCCATGACCGACCGCGAAATCGTCCTATCGGACATCGAGACACTGTATCTCGGAAACCTGGGGACCGTGGAGTTCGACCTCGACCTGCCCTGCACCGGCAAGCTCGGGTCCCAGACCTCCTGGGAGTCCGACGCGCCGCATTTCCTGGACGCCGAGGGCCATGTGACGCGCCCCGCGTACGGGCGCGGCAACCGCATCGTGACGCTCACCGCCACCTTCGCGCACGGCGACGCCTCCGAGCAGCATGCCTACAACGTGCAGGTGCTCGAGCAGAACAGCGACTTCGTCGTGGAGCACGTCGCCCCCATCGCCGTCGAGGGCGTCGCCGGCGAGGCGACCTTCCTGCCCGACGCCGTCTCCGCCACCACCGAGGACGGCCGCACGCTCGCCCTGCGCGTCAAGTGGGACGAAAGCATCGAGCGCACCTGGGCCGAAGTCGGCTCCTACACCGCCGAAGGCACCATCCACGGCACCGACTGCCGCGTGACGGCCGAGGTGACCATCGCCGCCGAGGCCGCGCCGCGCACCGCTGCCGAGGCCGACGTTCTTGTGCGCGCCGAGGGCATGCCGTGCCGTTAGGGTACGCGAGAGCCCGTCTTTTGGCACACGCGACGGCGCTGCCGCTGCGAGCGCGCACGAAAAGCCTCCCGGCTCTCGGGCATGAGGGCCGGGAGGCGAAATCGAGCGGGCGTGCGCCCGACGAGAGGATGCGCCGTTAGCAGATGAAGCCCCAATCGAACTTGGTGTCCAGGCCGTAGACGCGCGGACGCCCTTCGATGTCGTAGTCGTCCTTGTTGAAGCGCCAGGGGCGCGGCAGCGACTTCTCCGGGTACACGCTCGCCATGAGCTCGTAGCCCATCGGATCGTACTCGAGCAGCTCGTCGCGAGTGTTCACCGGGCCGCGGATGCCGTCCCAGCGTCCGTCGATGCCCTCCTCCATCACGTTGAACCACACGGTGGAGAGCGTCGCGAAATACTCCTCGTAATTGGAGATCGCGTACGAGCTGGGCCAAAGGCCCGCCTCGACCGCATGGGCGTACGCGGCGCGGACCTGGTCGGCGGTGGACTGGTCGTCCAGGAAGTTGATGCCGACGAGATGCACCGTGTGGCCGAACTCGTGGACGAGGATCATCTCGTGCGGGTAGCGCGTGGCGTAGCGGCCGGACTGAAGCCGGATGAGGTTCGCCTCGGAGATGGAGCCCATGGGGTTGTCCGCCTCGCCGCCGAAGCCCTCGACGGGGCGCGTCGCCAGGCGGTAGCCCATGCGGTGCTCGGGCACGTCGTACGCATCGTACTTGAGGCCGAAGACGGCGATCTCGGCCCCACGCTCGACGAGCTTCGCGGCGATGTCCGGACGCTTCTCGAGCATCATGTCCACGATGCTCGCCGCCACGTCCAGCGTGTAGGGCTGGATGACCTTGCTGCCCTTGATGCGGATGCCGTCGCGCGTGGCGGTGAAGCTCGTGTAGTGGGGCTTGTAGACCAGGGTGTAGCGGCGGTCGTAGTCAACGGGGCGGTCGAGAAGGTCGCGGACCTCGCCCGTCACGCGCACGGTGATGTCCTGCGCGCGGGCCGTGTCGACCGGATCGACGAGGCAGATCGTGGTGCAGTACGTCTCCTTCTGGTAGACCGTGCCAAAGTCCCACGGCATGTCGCGCGTCCAATGCACGAGCGGCAGCACGCAACCGTCGAGTACGACCTCGAAGTAGCGCTCGTCGTCGGCATGATGGACCTGCGTGTTCCAGTAGAGCTCGATGCGGCGGGTGTCGATGAGGCGCGCGTCGAAGATCTCGGGCGCAGGGCACGGGTCGGTGAAGCCGTCCATGGCATTCCTTTCACGTGGGCGCGCGGCGCTCGAGATGGACCCACCCCGGCTGCATGCAGGAGGGGCGGGCGATGCGGCCGCGCATGCTCGGCTTAATCGTCTCTCTATATTCTGAATGAAAATTCACTATTGTGAAATAATGAAGCGCAGACGGCACCCGTCGCTCGATGAACGGCTCAGGGCACGCGAGCCGGGACGGCGTCGGGGCAACCGCCTTGCCGAGCATCCCGCGCGGCGAAGCCGCCAGCGGGAGCTTGCGAAACCGCGAACGGGAGCCGGCAAAGCTGTCAGCGGGAACCCATGAAGCCGACCGCAGTTCCCTAGGATGCAAGCCCTGCGGACCACGCCAGCAGTATCGCCGCATACGGCCACCAGCTGCCCGCGGTCACGGCGAGAAACTCGCGCACCACCGAGCGGGCCCACGAGGCGCGGGCGCTGCGTGCGGGAGCCGCATCGGCGTCGATGCCGAACCGCCTCGCATACCCCATGCAGCGCGGGGCATGGAACTCGCTCGTCGCGATCGCGGCGCGGTAGGGCTCGCCGCCCGCGGCGGCATCCATCACCCGCTTGGAGCAGCGCAGGTTCTCCTCGGTCGTCGCCGAGATGTCCTCGTCCAGGATCGACATCGGCGGAACGCCGCGCCCCTCGAGGTAGGAGCGCATGGCCGCGGCCTCCGAGACCTCCTCGTCGGCGCCCTGGCCCCCGGAGACCACGATGGCAGAGGCCCCGCCTCCCTGGCGCCAGAGGTCGAGCGCGCGGTCCAAGCGCGTCTCGAGCAGCGGGCACGGTCGGGTGCCGAACAGCGCGGCTCCGGGAACCACGATGAAGCGATAGGGCGGACGGCTCGGCTCGAGACCGCGGAGGGCCCACGTGCCCAGGGAGAACGCCGAAAGCGAAACGCAGAACCAGAGCGCCTCGGCGGCGAGGAGCTGGGCCGCCCGCCGCGCCGCGCCGGAACACGACGCGCCCGCGACCGACGGGGCGAGCAGGGCGAGTGCGACCGCTGCGGCCAGCGCCAGGGGCAAAACGCTCAGGACCGCGACGCCGCGCTGCCGGAATTGCAGCACGGCGTTGGCCGCCAACAGGGCAAGCGACGCGGGGACGCAGGCGGCAGATGCCGCCCGGAGCGCGTCGGCGGCCGTCCCCCCGGACACCGCCAGGACGGCACAGCAGATCGATGCCGCCGCCAGCGCGACACGACGCGAGGCGTCGCATCGCATCCCCAGCGCCGCGGCAGCCAGCAGCAGCGCGGGCGCGAGCGCACCGACAGCAGAAGCGAAGCCGTCCATCTCTCCCCCTTTCCGATGCGCACCAGCATATACCCTGCGCGCCATCCCCGCATCGAGCGCCTCCGGCGCATGCGGGGCGCGCCGGGCGAACCGATACCCCTCGGACCCGATGCGCGGACGACACGGCAGGATGCCGGCGCACCCCGCCGTGCCGCAGCGGGCCCCGCGCGACGACGGCCCCCTTCCGCATCCCGACCCCACGCGAAACCGATAACCCTTTGTTTAGCGTTGATTCGGTTGGCTTTACGTGTGTGCGCGACGACGCGCGCAAACGTGCGGTCGCCGGGCAGCCTGCTTCGGTAGAATAGACAAAGCGTCGCATCATGCGACGCATCCAGATCACTAGGAGGTCACATGAACCTGCTCCAGAAGATTCGCAACTCGTTCACCAGCACCGACGAGACCGCTCCCGCCGCCGCGTCGTTCGCCACCCGCCCCGACACCATCTACGCTCCCATCAGCGGCATGCTCGTCAGCATGCCCGAGATCAACGACGAGATCATCTCGTCCGGCCTTCTGGGCGACGGCTACGGCATCCTGCCCGTGGGCAACGTCATCTACGCCCCCGCGACCGGCCGCATCGACACCGTCACCGTGACCAACCACGCTATCGGCGTGCTCACGCCCGCCGGCCATGAGATCCTCATCCATGTCGGCATCGACACCGTCAAGATGGAGGGCAAGGGCTTCAAGCGCCTCGTCGAGGCCGGCGACCAGGTCGTCGCCGGGCAGCCGCTGCTCACGTTCGACCCCGCCGCCATCGCCGCGGCCGGCTACGAGGACATGGTGAGCATCGTGCTGTTCAACCCGGAGGCGTTCTCCAAGGTCCGTCACGTCGGCGAGTCCAGCACCCTCATCGACAACCGCCCGCTCGTCAAGGTCGGCGACCCGCTCATCGTCGCCAAGCCGTAGCGAAGCGCACGGCCAACCAGGAAGATGCACAGGCGCCGCCCCGAAGGGCGGCGCCTTTTTTGCGTTTTGGGACATTTCTCCTCCTGTTCCGAGGAATTCCCCGATCCGGTTCAGCGCGCCTCGCGTCGACGCGCGAGGCCGCTTCAGGGCACTCCGGGCGGCGACGAACAACGGGCGCGCCGGCCCGCTTGTCCGCAAGGATACGCGCCCGCATCGGTCGGCGGCGCGACCCCTGCGGGCCCTACGCGTCCTCGACTCCCTGCCGGCGCAAAAAGGCGTGCGCCAGGGGAAGCCATGCGGCCACGGCCTCCTGACGTTCCTCGATACCCTCGACACGCGTGCTCGCGTTGGCGACGGAAAGCCCATGCCCGCCCGCGGCGAACACATGGAGCTCGTGGACGACGCCCGCCGCAGACAGCGCAGACGCGAAATCGTACACCTGGCGCACCGGGCAGGTCTTATCGTCCGCAGTCGCCCAGATAAACGTCGGGGGCATCGCGCGCGACACGTGCGATGCCGGACAGATCTCCTGCAGCCGCTCCTCGGTCGCCTCCCCGCCGGCCACGAGCGACAGGTACTCCATGAGCAGGTCGCGGCCGGTCTTTCCGCCCGTCTTGGGCACCCGCAGGTCGACCCGCGGGTCGCGCGTCTGCTCGTCGCGAGTCACGCGCAGGTCGAGCAGCGGATATCCCAACACCACGGCATCCGGCCGGATGGAGGCCGCCGCCTCCCCGGTAGCTGCGGAAAGGAGACCCTCCTTCCACTGCGCCGCAAGCGAGGCGCACACGAAGGCCCCGGCGGAGAATCCCACGACGCACACGCGCGCAGGGTCGATGCGCCACTCCGCCGCGTTCGCACGCACACGCGCGACCATCTTGGCGAGGTCGGCCTCCGGGTTGGGGAACGACGGGTCACCCGTCTCCTTCGTCACGTAATCGAGCACGAACGCCTGGTACCCATAGGCGAGAAACTCCAGCGCCACGGGCTCCTGCTCATGCCGGGCGATATGGGTGAACGATCCGCCGCCGCAGATGATGACCGCCGGCCGCAGCGCGCCGGGGGCCTTCGGGTTGGCGTCCGCAAGGTAGGACGTGAACGTCGCCGGGTAATCGGGCACCGGCTCCTCTCCCCACAGGGCATGGGTCTCGATGATCATCTTCGCTCGCCTTCGGTCTGGATGAGATGCAATGCGGCGCCGCGGGGCGACCGCGCAGGACAGCGTACCACGCGACGGCGCGAAGCGCGCGGCGAGACGATGTGCACGCCTCCGAAGTCCGCCTAAGTTCTTGACACGAGGCCAAGCAACCCTATAATCCTCATTTGTTAGATATATTTCTAATTATCTAACAGTCTCTGTAGCGCACTCGTTTCGAAAGGAGCAGCCATGGGGGAATCAGCCTTCAAGGCACTCGCGGACCCCACGCGACGACGGATCTTGGAACTGCTTCGGGCGGGCGAACTCACCGCCGGGGAGCTCGCCGAACACTTCGACATGACAAAGCCCTCGATCAGCCACCATCTCAGCACGCTCAAGGCGGCGGGCCTCGTCGACGCGGAACGCGACGGGCAGTCCATCGTCTACAGTCTCAACACCACCGTCATGCAGGACCTCATGAGGTGGTTCTACACCTTCACCGATAGGAGCGAAGACCAATGACCGACATCGAGAACACGGGCAGCAGACGGCCGGAAACGTCCGCACACGACAGGCGGGCATCGGGCGGGAACGCATCCGCGCCGACGTCCAAGTCGCCGCTGAGCCGCCGCGCGCTGCTGGCGCTCGGCGCGGTCTGCGTCGCGAGCTTCATCGGGCACCTCGCGTTCTTCCCGCAGCTCCCGGCCATGGTCCCCACCCACTGGGACGTCGCCGGCAGCGTCAACGGCTGGAGCCCGCGCGAGACCGTGCTCGGACTCGACCTGCTGCCCCTCGGGTTCCTCGCGCTCTTCCACGTCGTGCCCCGCATGGACCCGCGCGGGCGCGCCTACGAGCGCATGGGCTCGTTCTACACCGGGTTCGTCGCGCTCATGACGCTTTTCCTGGTCGCCATCACCTGGACCACGGAACTCACGGTCTTCGGGATCGTGCCCGAGGACAACAGCCCCATCGGCATCTTCACGGGAACGACCGTGGGGATCGGCTTCATCCTGCTGGGGAACTACCTCCCCAAGATCAAGCGCAACTACAGCTTCGGCATCAAGACGCCCTGGGCGCTCGACGACGACCGCAACTGGCGCCTCACCCACCGCGTGGGCGGCGTGGCCATGGTGGTCGCGGGCATCGCGACGGCGCTCGGCGGCCTCTTCTCCCAGACGTTGGGCGGGTCTGCCGTCACCATCCTGATCGCAAGCGCCCTCGGTGCGAGCCTGCTCACCTACGTGTACAGCTACCTGGTGTTCCGCAACGGCAACAGACCGCTGCGGATGAAGTAGGAGCCGCCGCGCGCCGGCGGCCGGGCACCCGCGGCCGCGCCGTCTGCCGCGACCCGTCCCGCCGCCCGACGGCCCCTGCGCACTGCTCCCCTTTCCCAGCGGGTAGATATGCATCCGTACCGCTTGCGAAAGGAGCCCCATGTGCACTGCCGTCTGCTTCCCCGATGACGCCGGAAACCTCTACCTCGGCCGCAACCTCGACTGGACCTGCGGCTACGGCGAGCGCTGCCGCATCGTCCCCGCGGGGTACCGCCTCGCCTACACCCATCTGCCCGCTGTCCCCGCCGCGCACGCCGTCATCGGCATGTGCGTCGACGCCGGGGGCTTCCCGCTCTTCTTCGACTGCGGAAACGACGCGGGTCTCGCCGTCGCGGGGCTCAACTTCCCCGGGTACGCACACTACGCCGAGACCCCGCAGGACGGCCTCGCGAACGTGACCGTCTCCGAGTTCCCCTGCTGGGTCGCCGCGAGCTTCGGCTCGGTGGAGGAGGTCGTCCGCGCGCTCGAGGAGGCCGCGATCACCGTCGATGCGCAGGCCGGCGGGACCGGCGGGGCGAGCCTGCACTGGATCGTCTCGGACGGCGCGCGGACCGTCGTCGTCGAGAGCATGGCCGACGGCCTGCACGTGCTCGACGACCCCGTCGGCGTGCTCGCCAACGCCCCGGACCTCCCCTGGCACCTCACCAACCTGCGCACCTACACCGCCCTCAACACGGCCGCGCCGCAGCCCGCCCCCTGGGGCGAGCTCGCAGTGCAGCCGCTGGGCGTGGGCGCCGGCGTGCTCGGGCTTCCCGGCGACGCCTGCTCACCCGCGCGCTTCACGCGCGCCGCGTTCCACAACACCCACCATCCCCTGCGCCGGGGCGAACGCGCCAACGTGGCGCGGATGCTCCGCACGCTCGGCAACGTCGCGATGGTCGAGGGGACCGCGCGCTCCGCGGACGGGGAGGCCGAGCGAACGCTCTACACGGGCTGCTTCTCCGCCGCGACCGGGACGTACTACGCGCAGTTCGACGGCGACCCCGTCCTGTACGCCGCCGCGCTCGCGCAGGCCGACGAAGCGTGCCCCGACGCGCTGGTCGAGTGCGCGTTCGCGCCGGCCTCGTTCGACGCGTAGCGAGCCCGCCGCGCGGGACGGGACCGCGGCGCCGCCTCGCGCGGCGGATCCCCCAGCGCCCCTCCTCGCACAAAGCGCCCCCGGCGCCCGGACTGCATGCCGGGGCGCCGGGGGCGCCATCATGCGCGCGGACGCCACGCGAGCAACCAGAGGGGCTCGCCGTCAGGCGGCGGGCGCGGGTCGGTCGAGAGCGATCACGCGGCACACCACGAGGCAGAGGGCAACAACCTCAACCAGCCGCGCCTCATCGAGCACGTCCACGCCGTAGGCGTCCCCCAGCCCTCCCAGCTCCTGCGTGCCGACCGCGAGCTCGCTCCCGTCCTCGTCGCGCAGGCAGAAGCGCGTGGTCCACGCGCGGTGGATCGAGCAGCGCCACGCCGGCTCGCGCACGACCACGGTGCTGTCGACGGTGCTCCAGGTATGGGGCCAGGTGCGCTTCAGGTCCATGGCGCGGCCGTCCGCGAACTCGATGCGGTGCGCACGGGATGCCTTCTCGAGGACCGGGGAGACGGTGGTCGCCACGATGGAGTGGGAGGCATCCTTCAGCCTGGTGAGATGCTCAGGCGAGAGCGGCTCGGTCTCGGAGGTGAACAGCACGGCACCATCGGCCGCCTTCACCTCGACCTCGCTGTACACGCTCATGGGCTTTGACTTGAACGATAGCTTCACGACGCCTCCTCCTCACGCGGCCGCATCCGGCCTCCCCCTCGTTGTACCCGAAAACGCGCGCCGGGCGCAAGCGAAACGGGCGGGCCTTCCCGCCCGCGGAACCCGCACGCCGCAGGAAGCGCGCCTGTTGCACGCCGAAAGGGCACGTGTGCCATGTGGACGCACCCCTCATGGCACGGCGACGCGTTTCGCCAGCGAGCCCCGGGCGCCGGCAAAGGCAACGCACCCGATGCGCGCCAAAAGGGTACGTCCCTTTTGGCGCGTCGGGCGGGCATGCGGTCGGGGCGGTCGGCGCGGGTGCATGGCCCCAGGCGCGCTATCTGCCGCCCGCGCGCTCGGCGAGACGGCGCGTGAAGCGCCAGAACAGCTCGTCGGAGACGGCGAGCTGCGCCTCGTTGAACCCCGACGCCGCCGCCTGCTCGAGCAGGCGGTCGCAATCGGTATCGGGCTTCAGCCAGTTCGCAGGGTCGAAGCAATCGGAGAGCTGCTCCAAAAACGCCATCCCCGCCTCGATCGCCGCCTCGCGCTCCTCCGCCGAGGCATCGCGCGGCAGCGCGTCGTACAGAGCGCCCAGGCGCCGGTACTCGTCGGCGAGGCCGCGCTCCGGGATCGCGCGGAACACGCGCTCGATCTCGGCGAGCTCGGCATCCGAGTACAGATGGGCGGCGATGCCCATGGCGAGCCAGTCGTCCTGCGAGAGGGCGGCGTCGAGTATCCCCGGGGCTCCGGAACGCTCCTCGAAGGCGCGCAGGGCCCCCAGGGCATTCGCGGCCCGCTCGGGGTAGTCGGCGGAAAGCTCGCCCTGGCGCAGACGAGCCACGGTCGCACGCTGACGCTCGAGATGATCGATCTGACGCGCGAGCGTGCGGTCCAGCTCGTCGAGCAGCCCGTCGACGGGGGCCGAAGGGGTATCGCCCGACAAAATCCCATCACCCGCCCGTTCGGCATCGAGCTCGTCGAGCATGGGGCCGATCTTGTCCAGCGAGAAGCCGAGCGAGGCGAGCTGGCGGATGCGCAGGACGCGCAGCAGGTCCTCCGGGCCGTACGAGCGGTACCCGTTTTCCGAGCGCGGCGGCTCGGCCAGAAGGCCTATCGCGTGGTAGTGCCGCAGGGTGCGCACCGTCACGCCCGCCAGGCTCGCCAGCTCGCCGCTTCTCATCTACTCACACTCCTCGCACGGAACGGTCTCGCCACTCCCCTGTTGTACCACGTCCGCGCCGCGCGCGTCTCCCAGGTCGCGCAGGGCGGGGGCGACGAGCGCGGCCACCGTCACGACGATCCAGGCCGCAGTGAGCGCGATGCCCGTGCCCTTAAGGTCGAGCGCGCTCAGCAGCGCCGAACCCATGAACGTGCCCACGGGGGCGACGACGAGGTACAGGGCGTTCAGCGTGCCCATCGCCGAGCCGCGGCGCTCGTCGGAGACGCGGTCGAACGCGAAGAATCCCAGCAGCGCCGAGGCGGGACCGGCAAAGAGGCCCACGGCCGCAGCGCCCGCGAGCAGCACGGGGACCGCAGGGAACACGCCCATCGTCGCCACGCCGGCAGCCATGCCGATAAGCGACACCACCAGCCAGGCGCGGCGGGAGAGCAGCCGGGCCACCGCCGTGTAGCCGATGGATCCCGCGAGCATGCCCGCCCCCATGGCCGAGATGACGTAGCCGGCGAGCTCGGGCTGAGCGATGCGCGAGAAGTACGCGGGCAGCACGATGCCCTGCCAGCTGCCCATGACCATGGTGATGCCGAACGAGAGCAGGACGCTCGCGCGCAAGAGGGCATCGGTGCCGAACAGGGCCCTGAGGCCGTCGGTGAGCACCGAGCGCGCGGCGGACGCAAGGGCGGAGAAGCCGGTCGCCCGCGAGGCCTCGGAAACGCCGCCGGAGGCGGATGCCCCAACGGCGCCCACCTCGCGCGGAAGCGTCGCGCTCACCGCGGAGGCCAGGCAGGAGCAGGCCGCCGTGACCCACAGCGCGTCGATGTCGCCGAGGGCGCCCATCAGCAGCGCAGCGGCAGCGGGCCCCGCGATGGTGGTAAGCGAGGCGAGCGACTGGCTGGCGCCCACGAACCGCTGCAGGTCGACCCCCTCGTGGCGGCAGACCGCCGGCAGCAGGGCGTCGCGCGCCGTCATGCCCGGCACGTCGCCCACGGCCCCCAGCAGGCCGAGCGCCACGAACCAGCCGAAGGAGAGCCCCCAGACCTCGTCGACGATCGGAAGCAGGGCGATGGAGAGCGCCGAGACGAGGTCGGACACCACGCACACCAGCTTGCGGTCGACGCGGTCGAGCACGGCGCCGCCCAGGAGGCCGAACACGAACTGCGGCACGGCGCAGATCAGCGCGAGCGAGCCCGCGGCGAGCACGTCTCCCGTGCGCGCCAGCAGCACCAGCGGGAGCACCACGCCCGCAATCGAGTTGCCCAACATGGAAAGTGCGTCGGAGATGAGGTAGCGCAGCACGGCGCCTTTGAACATGGCGTCCCCTTTCGTCCCAAGGTCCCGATTCTTTTCGGCACCCAGTAAAAACCCCGACGTTACGTCGGGGTCAAGCGAACACAAACCCTCCACCGGCGCACCGCGGCGCGCCGCGAGAAGCGCGCCCTCGCGCCAAGATGGACGTACCCTCTCGGCACGGCGGGACCCGTTGACCAAGGGGGCGCACCCCCGATGCGGCGAACGGCCCTCGGCCCGCCGTTCGACCTAGGGCCCGCCGCGCGCCGCCGCAGCCGCCTCCGCCCACCGCGCAGCCGACACACGCTTGCGTCCAGCTGCTAGAATGAAACGTTGGTCAAGATATACGCTTTCCCGCGTGAAAGGAATGGCATGGATCGCACCAAGATCGCCCAGCTCTACGCCGACGCCGAGACCCTCGGTGGCAGTACCGTCACCGTCGCCGGATGGGTCAAGTCCGTCCGCGACATGAAGAACTTCGGCTTCGTCACCCTGAACGACGGCAGCTGCTTCAAGGACCTGCAGGTCGTCATGAACCGCGAGGCGCTCGAGAACTACGACGAGATCGCCCACCAGAACGTCTCGGCCGCGCTCGTCTGCACCGGCGAGCTCAAGCTCACCCCGGACGCGCCGCAGCCCTTCGAGCTCACGGCGACGCAGATCGCGGTCGAGGGCGCCTCCGCCCCGGACTACCCGCTGCAAAAGAAGCGCGCCACCGTCGAGTTCCTGCGCACCCAGCAGCACCTGCGCCCGCGCACCAACCTCTTCCGCGCCGTCTTCCGCATCCGCTCCGTAGCCGCCGCCTCCATCCACCGCTTCTTCCAGGACCGCGGCTTCGTCTACGTGAACACCCCCATCATCACCGCGAGCGACTGCGAGGGCGCGGGCGAGATGTTCCACGTCACCACCATCGACCCGGCCAACCCGCCGCTGGACGAGCACGGCAACGTGGACTTCAGCCAGGACTTCTTCGGCACCGCCGCCAGCCTCACCGTCTCCGGCCAGCTCAACGCCGAGAACTTCGCCATGGCCTTCGGCGACGTCTACACCTTCGGCCCCACGTTCCGCGCCGAGAACTCCAACACCACGCGCCACGCCGCCGAGTTCTGGATGATCGAGCCCGAGATCGCCTTCGCCGACCTCGCCGACGACATGGACCTCGCCGAGGACATGCTGAAGTACGTCATCCGCGACGTCATGGACCGCTGCCCCGACGAGCTCGCCATGCTCAACAAGTTTGTGGACAAGGGCCTCATCGAGCGCCTCACGCATGTGGCGAACTCCGATTTCGCGCGCGTCACCTACACCGAAGCCGTGAAGATCCTCGAGCAGGCGGTTGCCGCCGGCCACCAGTTCGATTACCCCGTGAGCTGGGGCATCGACCTACAGACCGAGCACGAGCGCTTCCTCACCGAGGAGCACTTCAAGTGCCCCACGTTCGTGACCGACTACCCCGCCGAGATCAAGGCCTTCTACATGCGCCTGAATGACGACGGCAAGACCGTCGCCGCGGCCGACTGCCTGGTCCCCGGCATCGGCGAGATCATCGGCGGCTCCCAGCGCGAGGAGCGCCTCGACGTGCTCGAGCGCCGCATCGCCGAGCTGGGTATGGACCCCGAGCAGTACAAGTACTACCTCGACCTGCGCCGCTACGGCACCTGCAAGCACGCGGGCTTCGGCCTGGGCTTCGAGCGCCTGGTCATGTACCTCACGGGCGTCGGCAACATCCGCGACGTCCTGCCGCACCCCCGCACCGTGGGCAGCTGCGACTTCTAAACCTCAAAAAGGGGACAGGCACTTTTTTGAGAGGCCGCGAGGGATATACGCCAGACGGGCGCGACCGCACGAAGCGGCCGCGTCCGTTTTTCGTATCCAGCTCGCTCTTGAGACGGATCCTTGCGAAACTCGGGGACGATTTGCCCGCATGCAGATCCATATGCAAAGAAAATGCATAACAGTCGGAAATATGCATCGAATATTCACGTATTCCCGTGCCCCTCAACAGTTGTGGCACGAAATGCCGTCGAGTCGGTACCAACGAACCCGGCAAGCTGGTCGATGACGACCGTGAGGGGACTCAATGCGCAATCTTGCAGTGGCCGGACACTGCCATTCGTCAAGATACCGTTACAGATGTCTCTGAACATACCTCTATTATAGAGATCAGCAGCCGACGCGGGCGCGCATATACGCACCGAATACCGACTCGAGTGCATTTTGTGCCAAATCCGGATCCCCCCACGGGCCCCCACCTCAATTGAGGGGCAGTCCCTAAATCGAGGTCCTGGATCGGAAGCTGCGGGCCGATCCGGCCGAGCGCTAGAACACCAGCTTCACCAGCGCATAGTGGCCGCCGTCGGGAGCGTCGAGCGCCACGAGCACCTCCTGCGCCCCGCCTTCTGCGGCCTCGAGCGGATACACGTGCGGCACGACGGTATCGCCGAGCTTCGCCGCGGCGACGTACTGAACGTCGATCCCGCACGGCTCGGGCTGCGGGGGCAGATCCCACACGCTTCCCTCCGGCGCCGGCGCGAGCGCACGCAGTGCGTCGAGCGCCATACCCACGTACTGCGCGTTATTCACATGGTGGTTCGTGTCGATGTGGCTGCCCGTCACCGTGACCGCATCGGCGACGACAGGTTCGGCGTCGCGGGGGACGCGCAGGCGGCGCTGCACGGCAGGCATATCGAGCGCAGGCTCGAAGGCATCGTTCTCCAGATAGCAGGAGAGGTCCTCGCGCACGAGGCGACGCGGGCGCCCCGCGTCCACATCGAAAAGGAACCAAGCGGAATCCGCCTCCACCAGGGGCGCCGCTCCCTCGGGGGCGTCGGCCGCCTCCATGACGAAATTCCTGTTGGACATCAGCCCCTTGAAGCCCGTGGGCCACGTCCTGATGCGGATGGACTCGCCCATGCTCGGCAGCCGGTGAATGCGGATCTTCCACGCCGCGATCATCCAGGCGGCCCGGCGCTCGACGGACGCCGCGATCCCCGCGCCCACGTCCTCGGCGTGAAATGTGCTGCAATCCTGCAGGTAGTTGATGAGGGAGAGCGGACTCAAGGCACCGCTTTCGTCTATTTCGCTATATCTGACCCGGCTGGTGAGCACGTACATGGAAGATCCTTTCGTGTGGTTGGGCCATCGACGGCCCAAGCCGCATTCTACCCCCATAGGGCGCATCCAACCCCTCGCAGGGAACGCAGCGCAGCCCGGCATCGCCTGAACGACAATGCGCAAGAAGAGGTCCACGGGGACCTCGCGCGCCCGATCCTCGCCAACCGCACGCGTCGACCTCCCCTGCCCGCCCCGCCGACGCTGCCACGTTAACACGCCTGTAACGAGTTGAGCATACGATACGGGGGCGCTAGTATGTCCCTTACATACTTTCCTATAGTAAAGTGCCCATTCAGAAGACACCATTCCCCGATAGAAACGGAGCTGATCGCCGTGAAGAGCATCTCTCGCAGGAACTTCATCGTCACCGCCGGCCTCGTTGCCGCCGGCGCCCTGGCAGGCTGCGGATCCGACAAGCCCGCAGCGAGCACCGGCAGCTCCACCGGGTCCCCGGACGGCGAGTACAAGATCGGCGTGCTGCAGCTCACCGAGCACGGCGCGCTCGACCAGACCAACAAGGGCTTCGTCGACGCCCTCAACGACTCCGGCATCTCCTGCAGCGTCGACCAGCAGAACGCGCAGAACGACCAGTCGGCCTGCCAGACCATCGCGAGCAAGTTCGTGAACGACGGCGTGGACCTCGTCTTCGCCATCGCCACGCCCGCCGCCCAGGCCATGGCCGGCGCCACCTCGGACATCCCCATCGTGGGATCCGCCATCACCGACTACGCCGAGAGCGGCCTGGTCGCGGACAACGACGCCCCGGGCGGCAACGTCACCGGCAGCTCCGACCTCACCCCCGTCGCCGACCAGATCGACCTCATGCTCAAGCTTCTGCCCGACACCGAGTCCGTCGGCATCCTGTTCTGCTCCGCCGAGTCCAACTCCGAGGTCCAGGTCGAGCTCGCCGAGGATGCGCTCGACGCCGCCGGCGTGGCGCACGAGCGCTACCCCGTCTCGTCTTCCAACGAGATCCAGCAGATGGTCGAGTCCATGGTGGGCAAGGTGGACGCCATCTACGCCCCCACCGACAACACCATCGCCGCCGGCATGGCCACCGTGTCCATGGTCGCCAACGAGAACGGCCTGCCCACCGTCGTGGGATGCGATACCATGGTCGAAGACGGCGGCCTGGCGTCCTACAGCATCAACTACCACGACCTCGGCTATAGGGCGGGCGAGATGGCCGTGAAGATCCTCTCCGAGGGCGCCGACCCGGCCGAGATGCCCATCGAGTACCTGTCGAGCGACGAGTGCCAGCTCATCGTGAACCAGGCCACCGCCGATGCGCTCGGCGTCGACGTGTCCGCCCTCGAAGGCGCGAAGATCGTCTAGCCCCCTCGGAACGCCGGGTCCTGCTCCCGCCGCGAACCCGCAGCGCGATAGGAGCCGATGATCCGCGCGCCCGTTCGCCAGGACGGCGTGCCAGACCGCTCGCCAGGTGGACCGCACGGCGCCCCGCCCACGCAGCAACCGCCGCGAGCCCGCGTACCTGTGCACACCGGAGCCCGCGCACCGTCAACCGCCCCCCTTCCGCGCCCTGCGCGCACGTTAGGAGACCCACCATGGATCGCACCCTTTGCTCCCGCCGCTCGTTTTCCAAGGGCCTCGCCGGCGCCGGCGCGCTCGCCGCAGCCGCCGGTCTCGGCCTCGTCGGCTGCGGCAGCGCCGAGCCCGCCTCCGGCAGCGGCACCGCCACGGACGGCGGCGCCTACAAGATCGGCGTCCTGCAGCTCACCGAGCACCCGGCGCTCGATGCCGCCAACAAGGGCTTCGTCGCGGCCGTCGAGGCCGCCGGTATCGGCGCGCAAATCGACCAGAAAAACGCGCAGAACGACCAGTCCACCTGCCAGACCGTCGCGAGCAAGTTCGTGAACGACGGCGTGGACCTCGTGCTCGCCATCGGCACGCCCGCCGCGCAGGCCATGGCGGGCGCCACCTCGGACATCCCCGTCGTGGGCACCGCGATCACCGACTTCGCCGCGTCCGAGCTGGTCGCGGACAACGACGCCCCCGGCGGCAACGTCACCGGCACCTCCGACATGAACCCCGTCGCCGCCCAGATCGACCTGCTGCAGCGCCTGTTGCCCGATGCCAAGACGGTGGGCCTGCTCTACTGCACCGCTGAGGCAAACTCCAAGATCCAGATCGACATGGCCGCCGCCGAGCTGGAGAAGCTTGGGCTTGCGGGCGTCGAGTACACCGTGTCCAGCTCCAACGAGGTCCAGCAGGTCGCCGAGTCCATGGTGGGCAAGGTGGACGCCATCTACACGCCCACCGACAACACGATCGCCTCGGCCATGTCCACCATCGCCATGATCGCCAACGAGGCCAAGATCCCCACCGTGTGCGGCGAGGTCGCCCACGTGGAGGCCGGCGGCCTGGCGAGCATCTCCATCAACTACGAGGAGCTCGGGCGCCGCGCAGGCGAGATGGCGGTGAAGATCCTCTCCGAGGGCGCCGACCCCGCCGAGATGCCCATAGAGACCATGTCCGCCGATGAATGCGACCTGGTGTACAACCAGAAGACCGCCGACGAGATCGGCGTGGACGTGACCGCGCTTGCCGACGAGGGCGGCATGGACGTGAGCGCGTAGCGGCAGGCACGCGCCCGCCCGTCGCGGCGTCCGACGCCCCGCGCCTTGGCCCGCTTCCTCGCGGCGGCAGGGCGAGCCTTCCCGTCGCGGCGCCGGGGCGCAGGCATCCTTCCGTGCCCGACACCCGCGCCCCGCGCCCTTCCGTTTCGGACGCGTTACGGAACCCCCGGCGTTGCTGCGGGTCACCGCGCGCATGGTAGACTTTCACGAGGTATATTCCATCGTCGCAGCGATGAACCCCGACGGGTCCGCCCGCCGGGGTTCATTTGGCTCGCGACCCCGCGATAGAAGGAGGGATTGCATGACAGGTGCGCTCCTCGGCGCCGCCTCCCAGGGCATCCTCTGGGGCATCATGGTCCTCGGCGTCTTCATCACCTACAAGCTGCTCGACATCGCCGACCTCACGGTCGACGGCAGCTTCGCGCTCGGCGGAAGCGTGTGCGCGGTCCTCGTCGTCTCCGGCGTCGACCCGCTTATCGCCGTCGTCGCCGCCATGCTCGCCGGCATGCTCGCCGGCGCCGTCACCGGCTTTTTGCACACCGTGCTCGAGATCCCCGCGATCCTCGCCGGCATCCTCACGCAGATCAGCCTGTGGTCCATCAACCTGCGCATCATGGGCAAGTCCAACACTCCCCTGCTGCAAAGCGAGACGATCTTCTCCCGCATGACGGAGATGACCGGCCTGTCCAACAACGCGGGATCGATCATCGTGGGCCTCATCGCCGCGGTGGCCATCATCGCCGCGCTCTACTGGTTCTTCGGCACCGAGATCGGCAGCGCCCTGCGCGCCACCGGCAACAACGAGGACATGATCCGCGCGCTCGGCGTGTCCACCGCCAAGACCAAGATGATCGCCCTCATGCTGTCCAACGCCCTCGTGGGCCTCTCCGGCGGCCTCATCTGCCAGAGCCAGAAGTACGCCGACATCGGCATGGGCACGGGCGCCATCGTGATCGGCCTCGCCGCCATCGTGATCGGCGAGGTGCTCGGCCGCCTCACCCCCGGCAAGCTCACCGGCTTCAAGAGCCGCCTGGTCTCCGCCGTGGCCGGCTCCGTCGTCTACTTCCTCATCCGCGCCATCGTGCTGCAGATGGGCATGGACGCCAACGACATGAAGCTCCTGTCCGCCCTGATCGTCGCGCTCGCGCTCTGCGTGCCCGTGGTGTGGGAGAAGTTCAAGCTGCGCTCCAGCTACACGAAGGGCGGTGAGGCAGATGCTTAAGCTGTCCCATGTGAAGAAGACCTTCAACCGCGGCACCGTCACCGAGAAGCGCGCCCTCACGGGCGTCGACCTCACGCTGGCCGACGGCGACTTCGTCACCGTGATCGGCGGCAACGGCGCGGGCAAGTCCACCCTGCTCAACATGATCGCCGGCGTGTACCCGCTGGATTCCGGCACCATCGAGCTCGACGGCGTCGACATCTCGCGCCTCTCGGAGCCCAAGCGCGCCCAGTACCTAGGCCGCGTGTTCCAGGACCCCATGCGCGGCACCGCCGCCGACATGCAGATCGACGAGAACCTCGCGCTCGCGCGCCGTCGCGGCAAGCACCGCGGCCTGGCTTGGGGCATCACCAAGCAGGAGAAGGACGAGTATCCCGAGCTGTTGGCGACCCTGGGCCTGGGCCTCGAGAACCGCATGACGGCGAAGGTCGGCCTGCTCTCCGGCGGTCAGCGCCAGGCGCTCACCCTGCTCATGGCGACGCTCACCGACCCCAAGCTGCTGCTGCTCGACGAGCACACCGCCGCGCTCGACCCCAAGACGGCCGCGAAGGTGCTCGACCTCACTGAGCGCATCGTCGCCGAGCGCCGCCTCACCACGCTCATGGTCACGCACAACATGAACGACGCCATCCGCCTGGGCAACCGCCTCATCATGATGAGCGACGGCAACGTGATCTACGACGTTTCGGGCGACGAGAAGAAGAGCCTCACCGTGCCCGACCTGCTCCGCAAGTTCGAGGAGGTCTCCGGCGGCGAGCTCGCCAACGACCGCATGCTGCTGAGCTAGCCGATCATCGCCGCGCACAGCCGGCACGCGCCACCGGCTGTGCGTGCCGTCCACAACAGGAGACGCATGCCATACGCGCACGCTGCATGCGAGCGCACCCGTCGCGGGGCCCGACATGTTGCCGGGCCCCGCGTTCGTTTCACCGCAAGGCGGAGCCGCCTTGCGAGTTTCACCACACGGCGGACCCGATCTCCAGCTACTTTGGCACGTTGGCGCCGTGTCGCCCAGCGCATATGCGCATCGCGCGCGCACGCAACCAGGCGGGCCGGGCGAAGCGAAGCAACGGCGAGGCCATCGCCGTGCATGGAGTCCAGAAGAGTCGGGTCACGCGCGAAATCCGACGACGAGGGCCACCGGATCCACCGATTCCGCGTCCCCCGAGCGCCTGGGAATCGCGCTCGCTTACCACCTACCGCGTTTTTCGTACAACTTCCGAGAAGCACCGAGTATCCCGCTATCCTGCGTCCTTACGACCTGCGATTTTATCGACGGAACACGAGGGTGTACTCGACGGATTCCGTTTCCGATACGAAAAACGTTATGGATACGACGCTGGCGCCCACGCCCGAGGGCGAAAACCGCGCTGGCGTCCGGCGATTGACGCGTCGGGAAGCCCGCGAACGGGGAACTACCGGCGAACATGCCAAGGGCTCCGACCCTGAAACCCGGAGTCCTCGTCACGTGTCCCTTTTCTCTTATAAGGCGTCCAGCGCGCAAGCGGCGGGCACAAGACGGGTATGATGGGGCGGCACCTACGGGTTTCCTGGATTCGAAAGGCCTGCCACATGCCCGAGCTTTTCCAACCCATCTTCGATCTCCTCGCCCTGTCGGCCGTCAAGACCGCGCTGTGGGGCGTCCTCATCGTCATCGTCACCGCCGTGGCATCGCGCATCGCAGCGCGCACCCTGCGCAAGCTGCTCGAACGCGACAGCAATCCGCTGCCCAGCTCCAGCATCCTGGTCAACATCGCACGCGGGGTCATCTGGGCGCTGGGGGCGAGCGTCCTGCTCGACGCCTGCTTCGGCATCAATGCCAACGCGCTCGTCGCCGCCCTCGGCGTCGGCGGTATCGCCGTCTCCCTCGGCTTCCAGGACACGCTCTCCAACCTCATCGGCGGCCTGCAGGTCACCTTCATGAGCATCGTCAAGCCCGGGGACAACATCGAGGTGGGGGCCGAGACCGGCGTGGTGCAGGACGTCACGTGGCGTCACACCACCATCCGTGACGCGCTCGGCCAGACCGTGATCATCCCCAACTCGATCATCTCCAAGACGGCGCTCGTGCACCTGCTGCCCGCCAACCGCGTGGCCGTTCCCTTCGCTGTGCCGCGCCTAGGCGACGACGGCGGTGCGCGCACCGAGCACATGGACGCCCTTGCTGAGCAGCTTGCCCGCCTCGCAGGGGATGCGGCGGGCAGCGTCTCCCCCGTCATCGACGGGCCGCGCGTCCTGTTCTCCGAGATCTCGGAACTCGGCATCAAGGGGAAGATCATCCTTCAGGTCGAGGATGCGACGAAGACGGGCCTGGCGGCCGACGCCGTGGTCCGAGCCATCGCGGCGCTGGTGTAAGCGCAGCCGTCCTCGTGCCATGGGGGACGGGTCCGTTTCGCGCCATCGCGGCACAAGGGACTGCGGACATTTTCTTAGACAATCCTACACCGCGTACCCCATCGCGGCCCGGTGCTCGTCGGGGGTAAGCCAGTCGAGCGCCCGGGAGATGCGGCCCTCGCGGAACCAGCGCATCCATCCGTCCAGCTCCCGCATGAAGTCGTCGCGGGAGGCCCCCTCCCAGTCGGCGGCGTAGAAGAACTCCTGCTTGAGCAGGCCGAAGAAGCCCTCGGCCCGGGCGTTGTCGCAGCTCATGCCCTTGCGCGACATGCTGCGGGTCAGCCCGGCGCGCCCGCAGATCGCGATCCGGCCCGGCCAGCGGTAGTGGCCGCCGCGGTCGCTGTGGACGGCCGGCGCCTCGCCGGGCGCCAGGGTCGCGCACGCCGCCTCGAGCGAGGAGTTGGCGAGCCGCGCCGTGGGGCGCGCCCCGATCGACCAGGCCACCGGCCTGCCGTCGAAGCAGTCGATGACGGGCGACAGGTAGCACTTCGACCCGCAGGGCAGCCTGAACTCCGTGATGTCGGTGACCCACAGCTCGTTGGGCGCCGCGGCGCGGAAGTCGTGGGAGCCGTCCTCGCGCAGCGGCAGGTTCGGGGGCGCCGGCGACGCCTCCCCGGCGTAGCTGCTCCACCTGCGGCGGGAGCGCCTCCTGGGCGACAGCCCGAGCTCGCGCATCGCGCGGCGCACGACCTTCTCCGAGACGCGGACCCCGTCGCGGCGAAGCTGCGCCCACACGGCGCGGTAGCCGCGCCGGCCGCACCTCTCGAAGGCGTCGCGGACCGCCCCGCGGACGCCCGCGTCGCGGTCGCGCCCCGCGCGGGCGAGGTGGTAGTAGTAGGTGCTCCTGGGGATGTCAAGGAAACGGGTAATCGTCGACGTCGGCAGACCGGTGGCCTCCCTCAATCTCCTGGCGAGCCCGCACCTGCTCCGCATCGGGGTCGAAAGGGGGTGCGAGCCTCCCTCTTTTAGGTCGTCCAACACCGCCCTGAGCAGCAGCTTCTCTATCTGGTCGGGAGTCATCTCGGCGAGCGGGCCCGCCTCGGGCGGCTCGTACAGCCCCTTGATCTCGATCTTCCCCACTCGGGCTCCCCCTCGGGTCGTTCGGGCGTCGTCGCCCCCGATTCTACCCGAGCCCCAGGGCCTGCCGGTGTAGCTCCTGGGCAGCCTCCCGGCCGACCACCTCTTGGCGGCGCCCATCCCGACGCCGGCGAACGCGGCGGCGTCCCTCACGGTCATGCCGTCCCCGCGCGCGAGCAGGAACAGCTCGACCTCCTCCTTGGCGTGCATGCGAACCTCCAGTCCGGACACCGTCAAGGTGTCCAACTTTTCGTCCGCAGTTCCGTCTTGAGGTCGAGGCCCGCGCTCTAGCGCCAGGCGCGCTCCGCGGCGTCCACCAGGTTCTCGGCGAAATCATGCTTGTACAGGTGATCCCGCATGATCTGCGTCCAGCCCGCCTCGTTCACCATGCCCTCGTCGAGGCGCACACCGAACCGCTGCTGCACGTCGTCGCGCTTGAACACGTAGTAGCTCTCGTCGGCAGGCTCGTCGCTCTCCGTCAGCGTGACCTGGACCTCATTGAGCGTCGGCATCGTGCAGAAGATGGCGGCCACGTTGTAGGCCAGCGCGATATCCACGGACTCGCCCTCGAACGCGTCCGGCACCTCGCGATACGCAAACGACAGGACGTCCACGCCGCGCGTCACGTCGAGATCGCTCAGCCATTGGCTCATCGGCAGGGCCCTCAGCACGCGCTCCACCGAAGCAGCATCGGCCGGATCCGTGTTCACCAGCTCTTTCACGTCGCCGGACCGCGCGTTCACCACCGCGGTAAGAAGCTCGTCCGCCAGATCGCCGTCGATGCGCACGACGCCGTCGGACCCGATGGTCACCTCGTTGTCACCGTCCGTCACCGTTACGCCCTGCTGCGGGTCGATCGTCACCTCGTTGCCCTTGCCGTCGTCGACTTCCACGCGGCCCTCGTCGATATCCACGTCCGCACCGCTCATCGACGTGAAGCCGATCATACCGGCCCCAAACAGCAGCGCCGGCACAAGCAGGATCGCCGCAACGACAGCCGCAACGATAAGCCATGTACGGCGCTTCTTGCCAATATCTTGCGCCGGCTGCGCAACGGGTGCGGGCAACGGGTTTTCCGTGCCTTCAGGCGGCACAGGAGCGCCGGACGCGGCAGTCGCGGCGGAAGCGGCGACGACCGCGGGCGCCGCGGCCGTGGCATCCAGTGGTTCCGGAGCGGAGATTCCCGGCGTCTCCAACTGCGCGGTCTCAGCGGCAGCGGATTCGGGAGACAAGCACTCGCCGGCAGGCTCCCCAGCAGGCGCCGCGCCAACCGGCTGCGCCCCACTGGCATCCTCCCCAGACCCCGTGTCCTTATCCGCAGGCGAAAACTCGGAGGCGTTTTCCTCGGTATCCTCGCCCGCCAGCACGTCGTCGATGCTCGTCATGCTCTCCTTGGTACGAACAAGGGCGTCACCGGGCTCGACACCATCGGCGATGAGGTCCTCGTACCGAGCCACCAGGTTGCCGTAGATCTCTTCTTTAAGCTCGATCATATCGGCCGTGAGCAGCTTACCCTCGAACAGGTGCTCCACGTACATCCGAATCTCGTTCATCGTTCTCCTCCATCCTGCTGCAACAGGCAATCAATGATGTCGCGCACCCGCACCCAGCGTTCGGTCGCCTCGATAAGCTCCGTCGACCCGGCAGGCGTCATGTGGTAGTACTTGCGTCGTGCGCCCTGGGTCTCGTCGCCCCAATAGCTCTCGACGAACCCCTGCTTCTCAAGCCGTTTGAGGCTCGTGTACAGCGAGGGCTCCTTCATCTCGTATTCCCCTCGACTCGCCGTGGCTACAGCCTTGAGAATCTCGTACCCGTAGCTGTCTTTAGAGGAAAGCGTGCAAAGAATGATCGCATCGATGTTGCCGCGGATAAGGTCGCTCACCGCGTCCTTCGTGGCCATATGTCACCTCCTGTATCGCTCTTCCCTGCTACCCACAATCTAACATAGTTACTATGTGTGTTGAGGTACTTCTTTTGCAATAGATAGACGGTATACATACAGACTCAAACGGTATGCACGTATCGAATGATACGCGGGGCAATATCGGAGATTCGGAACACATCGGCCGCCGCGACACCAAATGGACGCCTCACCCGAAACGCGAACAGGCGTCTCGATCCTCAGGCGCTCTTCAACTGGCACGCTTCTACATATGCACTTCGGACACGCCGTCTAACAAAAAACCCGGTTCCGCATGACACGGAACCGGGTTGAACCCGTCTATAAGACGCAGCGCTACTCAGCGAGGAAGTCGCGCTGAACGGCAGAATCGACCTTGACGCCAGGGCCCATGGTGGAAGAGATGGAAACGCTCTTCACGTACTTACCCTTGGCGGAAGACGGCTTCACGCGCAGGATCTCGGTGTACAGGGCAGCGTAGTTCTCGACGAGCTGCTGCTCGGAGAAGGACTTCTTGCCCAGGGGCACGTGGCAGATGCCGTAGCGATCGGCGCGGTACTCTACGCGGCCGGCCTTGAGCTCGCCGACCATCTTGGCGACATCCATGGTGACGGTGCCGAGCTTGGGGTTCGGCATGAGGCCACGGGGGCCGAGGATCTTACCGATGCGGCCGACCTTCGCCATCATGTTGGGGGTGGCGATGGCGGCGTCGAAGTTGATCACGCCCTTCTGGATGTCGGCGATCAGCTCGTCGGAGCCAACGACGTCGGCACCGGCCTCGCGGGCCTCGTCGGCCTTGGCGCCCTCGGCGAACACGGCGACGCGAACGGTCTTGCCGGTGCCATGGGGCAGGGAGATGGAGCCGCGGATGTTCTGATCGGCCTTACGGGTGTCGATGCCCAGGCGGAAGTGAGCCTCGACGGTCTCGTCAAAGTTGGCGGTGTCGAGAGACTTCACCAGCTTGGCGGCAGCCAGCGGGGTGTACAGCTGATCGCTGTTCACGAGCTCGGCGGCAGCGCGGAACTTCTTACCATGCTTAGCCATGTTAGTACCTCCTGTGGTCATGCGGGCGTGCGCCCTCCCACATCGATGCGTGCCCTATTGCACGCGTAAAGCAGGCGCCGGATGACGCCTGCCCATTACACACTTGCGTTACTCGGCGATGGTGACGCCCATGGAGCGAGCGGTGCCGGCAACGATCTTCTTGGCGGCCTCGATGTCGTTGGCATTGAGGTCCGGCATCTTGATCTCGGCGATCTTGGTGAGCTGCTCGTCGGTGAGCTGGCCGACCTTGTCGCGCTGGGGAACGGCGGAGCCGCCCTTGAGCTTGAGCTCCTTCTTGATGAGGTGAGCCGCAGGCGGGGTCTTGCAGATGAAGCTGAAGGTGCGGTCCTCGTAGACGGAGATCTCGACGGGGATGATGTCGCCCATCTTGTCCTGCGTAGCGGCGTTGAAGGCCTGGCAGAACTGCATGATGTTGACCTGGGCAGCACCGAGGGCGGGGCCGACCGGAGGAGCCGGGTTGGCCTGGCCGGCCGGGATCTGGAGCTTAATGACGGTGGCAATCTTCTTCTCAGCCATGGTCATTCCTTCCTGAACACAAATGTGCGAATACGTATCTATCGTCAGCGCGAACCCGCTAGAAGCACACCCGCCGGTGAGCGGTCGGCAGGAGAAACGGGAACGCGCGAACGGACAACCTTAGGAGATCACCGTGATCTGGTCGAAGGAGAGCTCGACCGGGGTCTCGCGACCGAAGATGACGAGCGTGACCTTGACCTTGCCGGCCTCGGCGTTGACCTCGGACACCTTGCCATCGAAGTCCGAGAGCGGACCGGAGATAACCTTGACGGTGGTGCCGACCTCGATATCCACGGACGTGTGCTTGGATGCGGTGCCCTTGTCGGACTTACGCATCATCTTGTTGTACTCGTCGCGGGACAGCGGAGCGGGCTTGCCGTTGCCGCCGAGGAAGCCGGTGACACCCGGGGTGTTGCGGACGCACGTCCACGCGTCGTCGTCCATCTCCATGCGGACGAGGACGTAGCCCGGGAAGATCTTCGAGTCCTTGGTCTCGCGCTTGCCACCCTCTTTGATCTCGGTGACGCGCTCGGTAGGGATCTCGATAGAGAAGATGCGATCCTGCATCCCCATGGTCTCGATACGGTGCTCAAGGTCGACTTTTACCTTGTTCTCGTATCCGGAATAGGTGTGAACGACATACCAGCGCTTGGACATTGCTTACCCCCTCAGGCCGGCGAAGAGCATGAGGCCCTCACCGATGACGAGATCGAGCACGGCGATCGCGATGCCGACGACGACGAGCGACACGCACACGGCCACGGAGTAGTTGACGAGCTCCTTCTTCGTGGGCCAGGTGACGCGCTTCATCTCGGAGCGAATCGAAGCCAGGTAGTTCTTGGCGCGAGCGATGAGGCCGGGCTTCTTGTTCTTGTCGGCCTTCTTCTCCGCCTTCTTGGCAGCCTTGGCGTCCGCCTTGGCGGGCGCGGCCTTCTTGGCAGCGTCCTTGGAGGCCTCTGCCTGAGCAGACGAAGCAGGAGCAGCGGACTGCGTGCTCTTCTTCTTGGTCTTCTTGTTGGCCATGAACGCTTCCCTTCGGCCTTGTGGCTATAACAGTAGAAACCGTAAGCCCCACGAGGAGGCTTACGGATTAAAGACTGGCACGCCAGGAAGGACTCGAACCCTCAACACTCGGTTTTGGAGACCGATGCTCTACCAATTGAACTACTGGCGTGTATGCTTAGAGACTAGCGCGTCTCCTTGTGCACGGTGTGCTGACGGCACCAAGGGCAGTACTTCTTGATCTCCATGCGATCAGGCATGGTCGCCTTGTTCTTGGTCGTCGTGTAGTTGCGACGCTTGCACTCGGTGCAAGCAAGAGTAACCATAGTGCGCATGTGTGAATTAACCTCCATTGACCGTCCCATACGGGCACGGTGGTAAACATTAGCATCGGACATGGGTCTCTGTCAATGCTCAGTTCCGAGGAGTCGTCCGAAATACTTCGGCTTCACAATCTATACGCATCTCTCAGAGACAAAACGACCCGGCTCCCGAGGGGAGCCGGGTCAAAAGGATCATTCAGACCCGAGTGAGCTTAAAGCTACTCGATGATGGTGCTGACGATGCCCGAGCCGACGGTGTGGCCACCCTCGCGGATAGCGAAGCGCAGGCCCTCCTCCATGGCGATCGGGTGAATGAGGTCGCCCTCGATGGTGATGTGGTCGCCAGGCATGGCCATCTCGGTGCCCTCGGGGAGCTTGACGGAACCGGTCACGTCAGTGGTACGGAAGTAGAACTGCGGACGATAGCCATCGAAGAACGGGGTGTGACGGCCGCCCTCCTCCTTGGTGAGAACATAGATCTCGCCGGTGAACTTGGTGTGCGGGGTAACGGAACCCGGCTTGCACAGAACCTGGCCGCGCTCGATGTCCTCGCGCTTGATGCCGCGGAGCAGGATGCCGACGTTGTCGCCAGCCTCGCAGAAGTCCATGGACTTACGGAACATCTCGATGCCGGTGGCAACGGAGGAGTTGGTCTCCTTGATGCCGACGATCTCGACCGGGTCGTTGAGGCGGAGCTCGCCGCGCTCGACACGACCGGTAGCGACGGTACCACGGCCGGAGATGGTCATGGTGTCCTCAACGGCCATCAGGAACGGCTTCTCGTTGTCGCGCTCCGGGGTGGGGATGTACTCGTCAACGGCGTTCATGAGCTCGCGGATGGCGTCCATCCACTTCTCCTCGCCGTTGAGGGCGCCGAGGGCGGAGCCGCGGATGACGGGGATGTCGTCTCCGGGGAAGTCGTACTCGGAGAGGAGCTCGCGGGTCTCCATCTCGACGAGGTCGATGAGCTCGTCGTCGTCGACCATGTCGCACTTGTTCAGGAACACGACGATGTAGGGAACGCCGACCTGACGGGCGAGCAGGATGTGCTCGCGGGTCTGGGCCATCGGGCCGTCGGTGGCGGCGATAACCATGATGGCGCCGTCCATCTGAGCAGCACCGGAGATCATGTTCTTGACGTAGTCAGCGTGGCCGGGGCAGTCGACGTGAGCGTAGTGACGCGTGGCGGTCTCGTACTCGACGTGGGAGACGGAGATGGTGATGCCGCGCTCGCGCTCCTCGGGAGCCTTGTCGATGTTCTCGAAGGCGGTGAAGTCGGCCTTGCAGCCCTCGGTCTCAGAGAGAACCTTGGTGATGGCAGCCGTCAGCGTGGTCTTGCCGTGGTCAACGTGACCGATGGTGCCGATGTTAACATGCGGCTTAGTGCGCTCAAACTTTTCCTTGGCCATGAAGCCCTCCTCCTTTAGCTGTCCCCGGTTGGGACAAAGCCTACGTAAACCTAAGTGGCTTCCCTAAATTGATTCTAGGAAAGCCACCGTGTTACCTTTGGTAGCGGTGACTGGATTCGAACCAGTGACGCCACGGGTATGAACCGTGTGCTCTAACCAGCTGAGCTACACCGCCGTAAATGGAGCCTGCAACCAGACTTGAACTGGTGACCTCTTGGTTACCAACGAAGTGCTCTACCGACTGAGCTATACAGGCACTTGAACTGGTGGGAGCTATAGGATTCGAACCTATGTAGGCATAGCCAACGGGTTTACAGCCCGTCCCCATTAACCACTCGGGCAAACTCCCACGTGTCAAGCCTCGCTGCTGAGCCTTGGAAACCTCAGCTCCTCAGCGAGCGAAGCTATATTATTCCGACGCAATACGCCGTGTCAACAAGTATCCTATAATACACGCGTCCGGGCGTATCTATGTTTTCCTTTCCCGCAGCATTCGCTTTATTCTGATGCAGTTTTCTCCGTGCTCATGATTGCTTTTTGCCATATCGTCCACACATCGCCCCCGTACGAAAGCGTGCCGCAGCGACGATCGCTCCAGCAAAACGCCCGGCTCCGCGGGGAACCGGGCGCTCGGACCCTATGGAGCCAGCGACAGGAATCGAACCCGCAACCCACTGATTACAAATCAGTTGCTCTACCGTTGAGCCACGCTGGCGCTTCGGGCGCCTATGCGCGCAAAGCTAGTACAGGATACTGAATGCGCCGCGCCGGGGCAAGGGCGGCACGGCCTCCGGCACGTCGGCGACCCGTCGTCGGAGCGCTTCGTTCCCCTCGCGAAACCCATGCGCTACCTGCCGCGAAGCGCCTTGAGCTTCGCCAGCGACTCGGGCGAGAGCCTGCTGCCGAGCGTCATCTTTATATCCGGGGCCTCCTGAGCCTCGCGCACGTCGGCATCGATGTGGCGGATCTCGTCGACCAGCATGCGGGCCGAGATACGCGTCACGCCCTTGCCCATGACCGTTGCCTGGATGGTGCCGTCGCTCGTGACCACCGTGCAGGCACGGCCCTCGTCGCGCGCCTCGGTGCAGAGGCGCTGGACGACGGTGTCGGCGGAGACGCCCCGCGGCGAGAACTCGATGCGCACGCCCGCCTGCGGAAGGTTGGGGCGGTCGTCCGATATGTTTCCCGCGCCGTCGAACACGATGACGGGCTCGTAGCGACCCTGGGCGAACGCCGCGACGTCCGCGATGAGCGCGGTGCGGGCGCGATCGTACACGTCAGACGAGTACGGGTCGTCGGACTTGTCGAAGATCAGGCGCTCGTAGCGCGGCGTCGCGTAGATGATGTTGTAGCCGTCGACGACGAGAAGCTCCTTCTTGCCCGACGCCACTCCGCGGGCGGGCAGCGGCACGGCCGGCGCGCCGAAGGCGTTGCCCACCCCGTACGTGCTGGCATCGACGAACTTCTGCGCCGAGCCCTCGCCGAAGCGCTTGGCCTTGGATTTCGCACGGTTCTTCTTGGTCATGGCCTACTCCCCCGCCGGTGCGCCGGACATCGGGGAAAGCGCGTCGTAATTGCGGCGCAGCCACTCGAAGCACAGCGTGGTCGCGGCCTGGGCGACGTTGAGACTCTCGGTCTGCCCGACCTGGGGCAGCTTGGTCGTGAAGTCGCACGTATCGAGCACGAGACGGCTGATACCGTCGCCCTCGGACCCCATGACGAGCGCGACGCGTCCCTCGAAGGGGGCGTCCCAGCAGACGCCTTCGGCATGCTCGGTGGCGCCGCCGACCCAAAAGCCCGCGGCCTTGAGATCCTCGAGCGCACGGACGATGTTGGGAACCTGCGCGATGGGCAGGTGCATGACGGCGCCGGCGGAAGTCTTGTAAGTGGCGACCGTGACCTCGGCGGCGCGCTTGCTCGCAATGACCACGCCCGCGGCGCCGACGATCTCGGCCGAACGGACGATGGCGCCGAAGTTGCCGGCATCGGTCACGTGGTCTAGCACGACCACAAGCGCCGGGCCGTCACCCGCGCGCTCGATGATGTCCGCGAGGTCCGCATAGGGGAACTCCCCCACCTCGAGCGCGATGCCCTGGTGGGCGCCGTGGCTCGAGATCTCGTCGAGCTTGATGCGCGGAACGAACTTGACGCCCACGCCCGCCTCGCCAAGGCCGGCGAGCAGCTCGCGGATGGCGGGATCTCCCTCGACGCCCTGGGCGATGAGAGCGCGGCGGATGGGGAAGCCCGTACGCAGGGCCTCGGCGGCCGCGCGGCGTCCCTCGATGTAGCTGCCCACGGCGGCGCGAACGGGCACTCCGCCGCGCGGACGGACGGAGCCCTGGCCGGAACGCGTGGTGGAGTCTCCGCGACGGGCGAGACCCTGGCCGGAACGCGTGGTGGAGTCTCCGCGACGGGCCGGGCGCTCCTGCTGCCGCCGGGGCCTTGGGGCGCCGGGGCGCTTCGGCCCGCCCACCGTGTTCGTACGCTTCTGCGTGCGTTTCTTCTCAGCCATATTCGGCCTCCCTTGTTCTCATCAATCCGCCCCATTGTCACATTGAACGGCTGTATGCGCCCCGCGCACGGCAAAACACCTCAAATAAGGGACAGGCACCAAATTGAGCGCCGAGCCTCAGGGCCTTCTCCCTTATGTGGAGCCTCAAATAGGTGCCTGTCCCCTTTCTGAGGCCCCAAGCGGCGACAAGAAAAGCGCCGCACCCGAACGCGGTCGGGTGCGGCGCGATGTTACGTTGCTTGGCATCTACCTGGGATGCGATCCCTCCGCAGATGCCTCTTCTCCACCTCAATTTAGTGCCTGTCCCCAAATTGAGGCGCGTCCCCGATTGGAAATCCTAAGACGCGAGGTGCTTGATGCGGGAGCCGGCGGCGGTGTCCTCGATCGCCAGGCCCATGTCGCGGAGCTGATCGCGGATGGCGTCGGCGGTCCCCCAGTCCTTCGCGGCGCGGGCGGCGGCGCGGGCCTCGAGGATCTTCTCGGCGGCCTCGTCGATATCGTCGCCGGTGTAGCCCGTGAGACCCGCGGCCACACCAAGCAGGCCGACCGGCAGCGGCTCCTCGATCACGGGAAGCTCGACGCCCAGCTGCACGAGGGCGCCGGTGATGACGGCGGCGCAGACGCGCGCGGCGCCCTCGTCCACGGCGCCGGCTGCCTGCTCGAGATACTTGTTGGCCTCGGTCACGAGCTGGAAGTAGGCGGCGACGGCGCCGGCGGTGTTGAAGTCGTCGTCCATGCAGGACTCGTAGTCGGCAGCGGCCTTTTCCATGGCGGCGGTCAGCGCGTCGACGAGCTCGGCGTTCGGCTCGCCCTCCGCATGGTCGGCCGCCCACTTGAGGTTGCGCACCGTGCCCGCGATGCGCGCGAGCGAGTTCTCGGCGCCCTCGAGGCGCTCCCAGGAGAAGTCGAGCGGACTGCGGTAGTGGGTCTGCAGCATGAGCAGGCGCAGGGCCGCGGCGGAATGCTTCTCGAGCACCTCGGCAAGCGTGAAGAAGTTGCCGAGGCTCTTGCTCATCTTCTCGCCGTCCACAAGCAGCATGCCCGTGTGCATCCAGGTGTTGGCGAAGCCCTCGTGCCAGGCGCAGGTGGCCTGCGCGCACTCGTTCTCATGGTGCGGGAAGGCAAGGTCGGAGCCGCCGCCGTGGATGTCGATGGGCGTGCCCAGATAGCGATGGACCATGGCTGCGCACTCGGTGTGCCAGCCGGGACGGCCCTCGCCCCAGGGGCTCTTCCAGCTAGGCTCGCCGGGCTTGGCAGCCTTCCACAGGGCGAAATCGAGCGGGTCGCGCTTGTCCTCGTTTTCCTCGATGCGGGCGCCTACCATGAGGTCGTCGATGTTGCGGCCGGAGACCTCGCCGTAAGCGGGGTCGCTGCGAACGGAAAAGTACACGTCGCCGTTGTCTGCCGCATAGGCGTGGCCGCCGTCGATGAGCGCCTTGATCATGCCGATCATCGCGCCAATCTCCTTGGTGGCGCGCGGACGGACGTCCGGGTCGAGCACGTTGGCGGCGCGCATGACGCCGATGAACTTGTCGGAGAACTCGGTCGCGACCTCCTCGGCGGTGCGGCCCTGCTCGTTGGCGCGGTTGATGATCTTATCGTCGACGTCCGTGAGGTTCTGAGCGAAGGTGACCTCGTAGCCGCTCGCGATGAGCCAGCGGCGGATCACGTCGAAGCTGATGAACGTGCGGGCGTTGCCGATATGGATGTTGTCGTAGACGGTGGGACCGCACACGTACATGCGGACACGGCCCTCCTCGATGGGGTGGAAGTCCTCTTTCTGATGGGTGGCGCTGTTGTAGATCTTCATGGGCCTCTCCTCGCAAGGCGAGGCGGTGTGTCTCATCCACTGCTCAAACAGTCCTGGCTCGCACGAAGCGCCTGCTGGGCGCTTCGGCTCGTGCGGAACTCGCATTGGACGAGACACACCGCCTCGCCCACGTCGTTATCGTTCTTGAATAGTCTATATGAGCGGGGTACCTTGCAGAAGCGTGGACTTCCGCCTCGTTGGGCATGGAAATCCGCTCAGAAATGAAAAGGGGTAATGGAGCGCCGCCGCGGGCGGCTCGTCTAGATACATCGCTCGAGGAGGCAGACGGCCCAGGCGCCGATGCCCTCGCCTTCGCCTTCCCAACCGAGACGCTCGGTAGTCGTGGCTTTCACGCCCACGTTTTCAACCGGGCAGCCGATAGCGCGCGCCAGGTTCTCGCGCATCCGCTCGCGATGCGGGGTGATCTTGGGCTCCTGGCATGCCAGCGTGCAATCGGCGTCCACGAACTCGTAACCCAAGCCACGGGCATGCTCCATCACTCGAGCGAGCAGGACCAGGGAGTCGGCACCCTCGTATGCGGGGTCCGTGTCGGGGAAGAGCTTGCCGATGTCGCCGCCGCGGCAGGCCCCGAGGATGGCGTCGGCCAGCGCATGCGCCAGCACGTCGGCGTCGCTGTGGCCCAGCAGGCCCTTATCGTGCGGGATATCGACGCCGCCGATGATGCAGCGGCGGCCTTCCACCAGGCGATGCACGTCGTAGCCGTGGCCTATACGAAGACTGGATGCCATGCGGCCCCCTATCCAAATCGCGAGTCCTTTGGTTCCCAATATACCTGTTCGCATATGCCGGAGACCGCATGTTTGCAATATCAGCGCTTCCGCCCCAAGCGACGCACGGCAGCTGGACCGCCACGAAGGCGCATCGCCGACTCGCCAACTCTTCCCGAGCCCCATCCGACCATGCCCGACGCGGCCGTTTCTGCAAACAGGGCGGATGCAAGGCCGAAGTTCCCGCCAGCAGCTCCGCTCCCGGCAGCTTATCTCGTCTTGAGGGGTTTGTTTATACTGTTTTTTGCTTGACCCCCTGCTTTTCTGGACAAATTCGCCAGATAATGACGATTATAGGGCGTCTGTTTTAGTGAGAACGAGGGCGCTTTTCCATTTTCGGCGGCTCGAGAAGACGATAAGACGACAATTCCTTATTTACAGACCCACGTTTTGCTGGGTCCAGGATACGCCGATCGTCATTATCTGGCGAATTTGTCCAAAATGAGAGGGGGTTACCTAAAAACGATTATACAGACCCCCTTTTTCTGCCTATCGAGAGGGCGCTTCCGGATTCCGGGCGCGGCGCGAGGAGGTTTACGCTGGAATGAGAGCCGCGCTCGAGACAGAAGCCCCGAGCGTATCGCAAACGGTGAAACCGCCGCCTCGCAAGCCTGCGCAAGCCGCGGGCCTCGGCCGCGACGTGCCCTACGCCAGCGGGCTTCGGGCGATGATGCCGGTATCCTGGGCGCTCTCGGCGTCGCTCATGCGCCCGAGCAGAATCGCGGTCACGGGCCGCAGATCCTCGGGCAACGTGACCTTGAGGTTGTCGCGCGGGCTCTCCACGCAGCGCACCGATCCCCCCATGCGCTCCACGAGCGAGGAATCGTCCGTGCCCTGAACCCCGTGCTTCTCTGCCCATGCATACGCACGGCGCATCACGTCGACCTTGAAGATCTGCGGCGTCTGCGCCGCCCAGTACAGCTCGCGCGGCGGCGTCTCCACGATGCGGTCGCCGTCGACGATCTTGAGCGTATCGATGGCGGGCTGCCCGCACACCACGCCGTCGAGCCGATCGTCCGCGACAAGCGCCTCGATCGCATGATCGATCGCCTCGGTGGTGATCAGGGGACGGGCACCGTCGTGGATGGCGGCATAGCGAAAGCCGGCGGGAACCGCATCCACGCCCGACCTCGTCGAATCCTGCCGCGTCGAGCCAGCGGCAGCAAAAGTGATAGGCGTCTTGAACTCAAAGGGGTCGACCGCGAGACGACGCATGTCCCCGAGCTTCTCGGGAGGAACGACGAGCACGATATGGCCCACGAGCGAGGAGCGGTCGAACGCCATGATCGACCAGGTCATGAGCGGCCTGCCGGCGACGTTGACCAGCTGCTTGCCCCCGGGATTTCCAAACCTCTTCCCGCTTCCCCCGGAAACGATGACGGCGCACACGCTGGGCTCGGACATATCAGCCCTTCCTGCCGTGCATGCGCGCAAGGGAATCTGCCAGAATCGCAGGGTTGTTCACGCCGACGCTGCCCAGGCGGTCGGGATCCTTCTTCAGGTCTCCCATGAGGTCCTGCAGCGAACCGTACTCGTCGACGATCTTCTCGGCGACGCCGTCGCGCACCACGGACACGCGGGAGAGCGTGCGCAGGCCGAGCGGCGTCATGACGGAGTCCTCGTCGAGGTCGTCGAACCCGAGCACCTCCGCGACGGACTTGGGGTTGGAAAGCTCGTAGGCGGTCATCTCGGAGAAGCGCTCGCGAACGCGGCGCGCGTTGTCCTGAGAGGACTCGGAGGCGTAGTCACGGATCATGAGGTCGTACTCCGTGTCCATGCTGGCGCCCGCGAGCTGCTCGAGCTGCATCTGCACGAGCTTGCCCTGATTGCCGAGCTTGACGATACAGCTCTTGAGCTCGGCCTTGGCCTGCTGCATGATCTCAAAGCTCGAGATGATGTCGGTGATGTCGGCGAGCGTGACGTAATCGTCCAGCTCGAGCGCGGTAAGGCGCAACAGCGAGCGATCCAGCGTGGAGCGGGTCGTCTGGAGCGTGGCGATGAGCTGGTTGACCGAGCTCATGACCTCGGTGACGGGCTGGATCTCGTAGGACTTGCCCTTCACGTACACGTTGACCACCGCGCGGCGGGCGGATACCGAGATCACGATGGCATCGGTGAGCACGCTCATGCGCGCCGCGGTGCGATGGCGCATGCCCGTCTCGTTGGTGGCGAGGGAGGGATCGGGGTTGAGATGGAAGTTGGCGCGAAGGATCTGGTTCATGTCGTCATCGATGACGATCGCGCCGTCCATCTTGGAGAGCTCGAACAGGCGGTTGCTGGTGAACGAGATATTGAGCGGGAACCCGTCGTTGCCCGCCGCGAGCACGTTCTCGCTATCGCCCACGCAGATGAGGGCACCGAGGTGCCCGGCGATAATCATGTCGAGCGCGGTCCTGATAGGTTGGCCCGGGGCAGTCAGGCGGATCGCCTTCTCCATGCGCTTCTGAATTTCCATCTTGTCCACGTGCCGCTCCCCTTCGCAAATGTGCCTTCCGCTCCGTATTTTCGCACGCCCGTCGCACGCTTCGCCATCTATTTACATAAATGGCATGACGGGCGGTACGCGGAGACAATGAAAAGACGGCAGGGAACGCGACGCAGGAGGCCCGAGGGAATCCCGGGCAAACATTCCGCAGCGCCCTCTTGAGGCCGCGAGTAGACGCGAGATGCAAAAGGGCCGGCAGGCCTTCCTGAGCAAACATTCCGCAGCGCACCATCATAATTTGGGGCGGCGAGTAGACGCGAGATGCAGGATGCCCCGGAGGGTCCTGAGCAAACATTCCGCAGGCGAAGCCGAGGACGTTTGCGAGGGACCCTCCGGAGCATCCGATGGGAGTCACGCGTTATGCGAGCCTACGCGCGACCGACCGAACCGAGGTTCTCCATGCGAATCTTGACGATCTTGGTGATCTCGGCCATGCCCGCCTGACCCGGGTTCTTGGGGTCGAAGTTGTTGGGGTTCTCAGCCATGTAGGCCATGTAGCCCTTGGTGTAGGCCTGGCGCAGCTCGGTGGCGTAGTTGACCTTGCAGATGCCGTTCTTGACGGCCTCGGCGACCTGCTCGTCCGGCACGCCGGAGGTGCCATGCAGGACCAGCGGCACGTCGACGGCGGCGCGGATGGCCTTCACGACGTCCTGGTCGATGTGGGGCTCCTCGGTGTACACGCCGTGAGCGGTGCCCACGCCGATGGCGAGGGAGGTGCAGCCGGTGCGCTCGACGAACTCCTTGGCCTCGACGGGGTCGGTGTAGGGGGACTCGCCCTCGACCTCGACGTCGTCCTCCTTGCCGCCGACCTTGCCGAGCTCGGCCTCGACCGGCACGCCCATGCAGGCGCCGGCGTCGGCGACGGACTTGGTCAGGGCGATGTTGTCCTCGAAGGACTCATGGGAGCCGTCGATCATGACGGAGGTGTAACCGGTGCGCAGGGCCTTCATGCAGCGATCGTAACCGTCGCCGTGATCGAGGTGCAGGGCCACGGGCACGGAAGCGCGCTCGGCGGCAGCCTTGACCATGCCGTAGAAGTAATCCAGGCCGGTCTTCTTGATGGTGCCGGAAGTGGTCTGCATGATGACGGGGGACTTGGTCTCCTCGGCGGCAGCCAGGACGGCCATGACGAACTCGAGGTTCTCGACGTTGAAGGCGCCGACGGCGTAGTGGTTCTTCTGCGCGTCGAGCAGCATCTCCTTGGTGGTTACGAGCATGAGCGATCGCTCCCTCCTGCCGCCGCGCCCGGCGCGCCGGCGTGTCGTCGCCGTCTCCCTGTGAGCGGCGATCTCATTGGGGCCATTGTATGCGTTCCCACCTGCGGCGGCTCTTCCGTCTCGGTATATGGGGAGACCGAATTGCAAAGAAAAGAAAAGCCCGGGCGGAACGCGCTCGACCGCTCGCGGGGAAATGCCGATGCGAATGGCCGCTTCCCGCCGCATCGCAGACGGCTCTCCTTGTTTTTCTTTAAAAAGGCAAGAGAAAACAAGTATTTTAGTTTCTGGAAAAGAAAATAAAGCAAAATAGAATCTGCACAATTGAGCCCGCCGCGAACACGGCGCGCGGCGCGGGCGGCGCCCTCGCCCGGACCGTGCGCACCGTCTCCAGATGGGAGGAGCCATGCAACACGTATCCGCGCATTCTTTTGCCGAGGAGCGCAGGGCCGCCATCATGTCGATGCTCGACCGCGCCGCATCGGTACAGGTCTCCGAGCTCGCGCGCACCTTCGGGGTCTCGGCCGTCACCATTCGCGCCGACCTCGACGCGCTCGAGGCGGACGGCAAGCTCCGCCGCACGCACGGGGGCGCCGTCTCGCTCAGCCGCGCCCTCACCGTCTCCATCCAGGACAAGCGCATCAACGTCAACGTCGCCGCCAAGCAGGCCATCGCCGCGGCGGCGCTCGAGCTGGTCGACGACGGCGACGCGCTCCTCATCGACTCCGGCACCACGGCGCTCGAGTTCGTGCGCACGCTCGGGGCGCGGACGGGCATCACGGTGATCACCGCCGACCTCACCATCGCCAACTACATCGACGAGAGCCTCCCCGGGGTCGACGTGATCCTGCTCGGGGGCGCGCTGCGCAAGGGGCACCGCTACCTCTTCGGCCCCCTCGCCATGCGCGGCCTGGAGGTCCTCCATGCGGACAAGGCGTTCCTCTGCCCCACCTCGCTCGTCCCCGAACGCGGCCTCATGACGAACTTCGAGCAGATGGCCGAGATCAAGGAGGCGTTCCTGAGGGCCGCGCGCCTGCGCGTCGCGCTGCTCGACGCCTCCAAGGTCGATGCGCCCGGGCTCATGCGCTTCGCCGGGCTCTCCGACATCGACGTCCTGGTGATGGATGCCGATCCGGACGGGGTCGCGTCGGCCGCCATAGCCGCGCTGCCCGACGGCGCGCGCGCACCGCGCCTCGTCTGCGCCGGCGCCTAACGCGACGCGCGGGGGAGCCGAGGGCGCCTTCCGCCGTGGAGACCCGGCCCGTCG
>DBFEBE010000140.1:0-11157 GCA_048318985.1 Collinsella sp. | reverse complement strand
CTTGACGGGCGGGTTCCCGATGGGCATACTAGCAAAGGTTCAAGCACGAATCCGCTGCCGGAGACAGCAGGCGCTGCGGGCGTTAGGCCCAAGGCTTAATGGGGAAACCCGCCCGCCGAGGTGGTCGAGCAGATATGTCTTCTCGCCCCCGTCGCTCTTCGCAGCGCGGGGGCTTTTCTTTTCAGGCATGCCCCCGTCACTCTTGCAGGGGAGCCGTGCCCGGAAAGAAAAACAAGGAGGTGTATTTCATGCCACAGCAGTACAAGATCGACAAGGTCGCAGAGATCGAGTCTCGCGTCGAGGCCAACGCCGGTATGTTCGTTGTCAACTACAACGGTCTTACCGTCAAGCAGGCCGAGGAGCTGCGTCATCAGCTTCGCGAGGCCGGTGCCGAGATGAAGGTCTACAAGAACAACCTCGTCCGCATCGCTCTGAAGAACCAGGACCAGCCGGAGATCGACGACATCCTCGTCGGCCCCGTCGCCTACGTGTTCTACGAGAACGAGCCCGTGGAGGCCGCCAAGGCCCTCAAGGAGTTCGCCAAGAAGTCCAAGGGTGTTCTCGAGATCAAGGGCGGTATCTCCGACGGCCAGGCGGTTTCCGCCGAGGAGGTCAACGCTATCGCCGAGCTGCCCACCAAGGATCAGCTTCTCGGCCAGATCGCCGGCCTCATCAACGGCTTCGCCCGCGACATCGCTGTTTGCGTCAATGGCGTTTCCAGCGGTCTTGCTCGTACGGTCCAGCAGATCTCCGAGCAGAAGGCTGCCTAGCAGCCACCCGCGGCGCCCGTCGCCGCAACCCCGGTGCATCCGCACCCTTCATTCACATGATCTCCCTGCCGTACGGTAGGGAAACCGAAAGGACTTAGAAATGGCTAAGCTTACCAACGATGAGATCATCGAGGCCCTGAAGGAAATGACCCTGCTCGAGGCTTCCGAGCTCGTCAAGGCCATCGAGGAGACCTTCGGCGTCTCCGCCGCCGCTCCCGCTGCCGTCGTCGCCGGCCCTGCTGCCGCCGCCGAGGAGGCCGAGGAGAAGACCGAGTTTGACGTCGTGCTCGAGGGCTTCGGCGACAACAAGATCCAGGTCATCAAGGTTGTCCGTGAGCTCACCTCCCTTGGCCTGAAGGAGGCCAAGGAGGTCGTCGAGGGCGCTCCCAAGGCCGTCCTCGAGGGCGTCAAGAAGGAGGACGCCGAGGCCGCCAAGGAGAAGCTCGAGGCTGCCGGCGCTGCCGTCACCATCAAGTAGTTCTCCGCAGGCGCATCGCCTGCAGACTGCTCGCATCTTCGCATGTGCGCAAGGCGGGGCCCCTCGTGGGCCTCGCCTTTTTCTTGCCGTGAGCTCGGACGGGCTGCGCTTCTTGCGCCAGTCCCGGGTCTGGGTGGACGCGGTGTTCGCAATTGCGCAGTTCCGACGCATATTGGCTGCTGACGGCCCATTTCGCGCACGTTTGCCGTAAAGTTTTGCCCGTATGTTTGGCGCCGTGTCTGGGCGCCGCCATGTAGTTCGGCCGCAGCGCCGCAACGCCGAAAGGATCCTCACCCATGAAGGCCATCATCCCCGCAGCCGGTCTGGGCACCCGTTTCCTGCCCTCCACGAAGTGCACCCCCAAGGAGATGCTCCCCGTCCTCGACAAGCCCGTCATCCAGTACGTCGTCGAGGAGGCCCTCGAGCCCGCCGAGGTCGACGAGGCCATCATCGTGACCTCCCCCGGCAAGCCGGAGCTCCTGTCCTACTTCCAGCCCGATCGCTCCCTTGAGTGCCTGCTGCGCGAGCGCGGCAAGTCCGCCTACGCCGACGCGGTCGCCGCGGCCGGCGACATGCCGGTTGACTTCCGCTACCAGTACGAGCCGCGCGGCCTGGGCCATGCGATCCGCTCCGCCGCCGACGCCGCAGCCGGCGAGAGCTTCCTCGTCCTTCTGGGCGACTACGTCGTCCCGGCGCGCGACATCTGCACGAAGATGCTCGAGGTCTCCCGCGCCCATGCCGGCGCGTCCGTGATCGCGGTCGCCCCGTGCACGCCCGAGGACGTCTCCCGCTACGGCGTCATCGCCGGCGAGCGCGTGGGATCCCTGTGCGGCAGCGAGTCCGCCGCCGACGAGGAGCCGGGCGCCGTGTGGCGCGTCTCCGGCCTGGTCGAGAAGCCCTCTGCGGAGGAGGCTCCCTCCAACCTGTACATCGTTGGCCGCTACCTGCTCTCCCCGCTGGTTATGGATCTGCTGGCCGACCAGGAGCCCGGTAAGGGCGGCGAGGTCCAGCTGACCGACGCCATGGCGCGCAGCCTCGAGCGCGAGGCCATGTACGCCGTCGTCATCGATCCGCTCGAGGGCTTCGATACCGGCACGCCCTCCGGCTGGATGGCCACCAACGCCCTCATGGCGGCTGCCGACCCGCGTTTCGCGGCAGACTTCTGGGCCGCCATCGACGAGCGCGGCGGGCTCAAGCGCGACTAGCGTATCCTTCCGCGCGAGAGCGCGCGGATTGAATCGCAGATTATGGGGTCCGCACGGTTCTTTCGAGCCGTGCGGGCCCCATTGCTTTTGTTGTCAGATTCGCACGTCTATCCCCAAACGCGACGGACCTGCATCATCCGAGGAGCCCATCCTTGACGCGCCTTCCAGCCGGGGTGGCGACCAGGTCTGTCTGTGCGGTTTCCTGAAGACATGAGGGTACGGACGAAGTGACGACGCAAGAGCTTGCGGATGCGCTGGGGGAGGTCAACGCCAACGCGAGCAGCTTCACATGGCAGCACGATGCGGCGGGTTGTGCGACCTTGGCGGGCGAGAGGTGCCGTAGCACGTGGGGAAGGCCCATGAAGGTATATGAAATCCCGTTAACAGAACATCATTCGAGCACGCCTTCTTTTTGATGCGATCGCGAGGACGGGCAGATGCCCGTCTGATTGAATTGCTGCAAAATATCGGTTTTGTAGAATGCTATGCATTCAAAAGCATATAAAAGGCTCCTCAGGATGGACAAAACCCCAGATAACCCTATAAGGAATTTGTCCGTTTCGCGCGTTGGACGAAACGAGGCCAACATATCCGCCATTTTGCAGCAAGCCCACCCAATGTAAAGGTGAGATGGGCCGGAAGGACGTGGTTTAAGCCCCCAGGCCGCATCAAGGCGGCTTCGGAGGGCGGGCTCGGGCCGCTCGTCCCCGACCGCGCTTTCGCGGATTCTGGGAGCGGTGCCATTCAGGTCGATTCGCGGTGCTGCCCCCAGCTTTCTGCCGTCGGTGCCGCAGGGGGGGGCGGTCTGACGCCTCCGGGCAGCCGTATCTCACTACGGGGTCGCGTGCGAGACCGCAGCTTCCCAACTTGCCGCACCTGAACGATCTGGTTGACGCCCCGTCATCTGGGGGATACAGAGCGCCTGCGTGCACGCTTGGACAGATAAAAAATCCCCGGTCGGGCAAGCCGGCCGGGGATCGGTGCGTCTGGGCGATCTGGTCGCGCTAGCGGACCTGGGCCACGTAGGCGACGTTCGTGGAGGTCGCCTTGCCGTCGAGCTGGACGGACATGCGGGGATCGCCGGCGGTGGCGACGGTGAGGTCACCCTCCTGCACGAACCCGAGTTCCTTGGCGGTCTCGATGGACTTCATGATGGTGCCGTTGACGGTGCCCTGGCTGATGGCGGCCAGATGCGGCTCCACGCCCCAGTACATGATCATCTGCTGGACGGCCCAGTCGTGGCGGGAGAACGCCAGGATGGGCATCTTGGGACGGAAGTGGGAGACCAGGCGCGCGGTGCGGCCGGTGGTGGTGGGGACGGTGATGCACTTGGCGCCAACCGTGGCGGCCATGTTCACTGCGGACATGCCAACGACGTTGTTGATGACGCGCGTGCCGTGCGCGTTCTCGGGCATCTTGAGGGGCGCGTGCTCGGGAAGGTACTTCTCGGTCTCGGCGGCGATGCTGGCCTGCATCTTCACGGCCTCGACGGGGTACTTGCCGGCAGCGGTCTCACCGGAAAGCATGACGGCGTCGGTGCCGTCGTAGATGGCGTTGGCGACGTCGGCCACCTCGGCGCGCGTCGGGCGCGGGTTGTGCTGCATGGAGTCGAGCATCTGGGTCGCGGTGATGACGGGCTTGTAGGCCGCGTTGCACTTGGCGATGATCTCCTTCTGGACATGCGGGACGAGCTCCGGGGCGATCTCGATGCCCAGGTCGCCGCGGGCGACCATGATGCCGTCGGAGGCCTCGAGGATCTCGTCGAACTTCTCGACGCCGAGGGCGCACTCGATCTTGGGGAAGATCGAGACGTGCTCGCCGCCGTTGAGGCGGCACAGGTCGCGGATCTCGTCGACGGCCTTGCCGCTGCGGATGAAGGACGCGGCGATGTAGTCGATGTTCTGGGTGAGGCCGAACAGGATGTCGGCGCGGTCGCGCTCGGTGACGGCGGGCAGCGAGATGTCGACATTGGGGATGTTGACGCCCTTGCGCTCGCCGATGACGCCGTTGTTCATGACGACGCAGTGCATGTCCTGGCCATCGATGGACTCGACCTTGAGGCCGACGAGGCCGTCGTCGATCAGGATGATGGAGCCGGCCTCGGCCTCGGACGGAAGGTCGAGGTAGTCGAGGGAGATGTGCGAGGCGTTGCCGAGCCAGTCTTCGGAGGTGGGCTGGGCGGTGACGACGATCTTGTCGCCGCCGTTCACGGTGACCTTCTGATGGCCCTCGAGCAGGCCGGTGCGGACCTCGGGGCCCTTGGTGTCGAGCAGGATGCCGACGGGGCGGCCGAGCTCGCGGGCGATGCGGCGGACGCGCTCGATGCGACCCTGGTGCTCCTCATAGGAGCCGTGCGAGAAGTTGAAGCGGGCGACGTTCATGCCCGCCTCGATCATCTCGCGGATCGTCTCGTCGTTGTCGCAGGCGGGACCCATGGTGCATACGATCTTAGTGCGCTTGTACATTCAGACCTCCATCTGTTGTTTAAGGCACGGACGAACAGGGTGGTAAAACGAATTACTGCTGGGATTATAGTGCAAACTCAAACGGTGCGCGGCGTGAATCCGCGCACGCGTGCGCTCCGTATGGGCGCCCGCATCTCGGATGAGCGTTCACATACAACCATGATAGGGAAGCGGCGCCGCGTTGTGGAGTATCCGTTTCAGAGTGCCCTGTTTCCACAGCATTACCGCGCGCCGAAATAAGAGCGTTGACGAATGGTTTCGAACGGGGTCCGTTCCCGGCCGCTGCGAATGGGGTCAGGGGTCGGGATGCCCCGCTCGTCGCGAGATTCGCGCCGCTTGCAGTAAAACGTTGGCATGACGAACCGTCATGGATGATTCTGAAGAAATTGGCCAATACCGGGAAAACCCCACGTCGAGTTGGGTACGATATACCATCGTGACAAGCCCTTGCCCCAAGGTGGGAATTATAATCGGGTGTCAGACTGTTGGAATGGGGTGCGGTGCACCGCATCTCAAGGGGAGATACTCCAGAAGGGATTTGTCTATGGAAAAGGAGTACCTGGCTTCGGTCGAGGACGTGCTCGATGCGCAGTCCTCGAACGCCGAGGCGGGATTGTCGGCAGCTGAGGCCGCCGCGCGTTTCGCCAGCGTGGGTCCCAACAAGCTCGAGGAAGAAGAGAAGACTCCTATGTGGAAGCGCTTCTTCGAGCAGATGGCCGACCCCATGGTCATCATGCTGCTCGTCGCAGCCGCCATCTCGGTCATCACCGGCTTCATCCAGGGCGAGCCCGAGTGGGCCGATGCCGCCATCATCCTGTCCGTCGTCATCCTGAACTCGGTTCTCGGCGTGGTCCAGGAGGCCAAGTCCGAGCAGGCGCTCGAGGCGCTGCAGGAGATGAGCGCGGCTCAGTCCAAGGTCATCCGCGACGGCAAGCTCGTCCATCTGCCCAGCTCCGAGCTGGTTCCCGGCGACGTCGTCCTGCTCGAGGCGGGCGACTCGGTCCCGGCGGACTGCCGCGTGATCGAGAGCGCGTCCATGAAGATCGAGGAGGCCGCCCTCACCGGCGAGTCCGTCCCCGTGGAGAAGCACGCCGAGCAGATCGCGCTCGCCGCCGATGCGGACGACGTGCCCCTGGGCGACCGCAAGAACATGTGCTACATGGGTTCCACCGTCGTGTACGGCCGCGGCCGCGCCGTCGTGGTGGGCACCGGCATGAAGACCGAGATGGGCAAGATCGCCACGGCGCTCACCAACGCCAAGAAGGAGCTCACCCCGCTCCAGATGAAGCTCAACGAGCTCTCCGGCATCCTCACCAAGCTCGTCCTCGCAATCTGCGTGATCATCTTCGCCGTCGACATCTTCCGCCACTTCGGCGAGCTGGGCTCCAACCCGGCCATGCTGCTCGACACCTTCATGGTCGCCGTCTCCCTGGCCGTCGCCGCGATCCCCGAGGGTCTCGTCGCCGTCGTCACGATCGTGCTGTCCATGGGCGTCACCAAGATGTCCAAGCGCCAGGCCATCATCCGCAAGATGACCGCCGTCGAGACCCTCGGCTGCACCCAGATCATCTGCTCCGACAAGACCGGCACCCTCACCCAGAACAAGATGACCGTCGTCAAGCACGAGCTCGCCGCCTCCGAGGAGAAGTTCCTCGCCGGCATGGCGCTGTGCTGCGACGCCAAGTGGGATGAGGAGAAGGGCGAGGCTGTCGGCGAGCCCACCGAGTGCGCCCTGGTCAACGATGCAGCCAAGGCTGGCATGCAGGGGCTCGACGTCGAGCACCCGCGCGTGGGCGAGGCCCCGTTCGATTCCGGCCGCAAGATGATGTCCGTCGTGGTCAAGGACGTCAATGGCGATTTCGAGCAGTTCACCAAGGGCGCTCCCGACGTCGTCATCGGCCTGTGCACTCACGTGTTCGAGGGCGATAAGATCGTCCCCATGACCGATGAGCGCCGCAACGAGATCCTGACCGCCAACAAGGCCATGGCCGACCAGGCCCTGCGCGTCTTGGCTCTTGCCAACCGTACCTATGACGTCGCCCCCACCGATTTTAGCCCCGAGGCCCTCGGGCACGACCTGGTGTTCTGCGGCCTGTCCGGCATGATCGACCCGGTCCGCCCCGAGGTCACCGCTGCTATCGCGGAGGCCAAGGAGGCCGGTATTCGCGCCGTCATGATCACCGGCGACCACATCGATACCGCCGTGGCAATCGCCAAGGACCTGGGCATCGTTTCCGACGCCTCCCAGGCAATCACCGGTGCCCAGCTCGACAAGATTTCCGACGAGGAGTTCAAGACCCGCGTCAAGGACATCTCCGTCTACGCCCGCGTCCAGCCCGAGCACAAGGCCCGCATCGTCGACGCCTGGAAGAACCTGGGCAACATCGTCGCCATGACCGGCGACGGCGTCAACGACGCCCCGTCCATCAAGCGCGCCGACATCGGCGTGGGCATGGGCATTACTGGTACCGACGTCACCAAGAACGTCGCCGACATGGTCCTCGCGGACGACAACTTCGCCACCATCATCAACGCGGTGGAGGAAGGCCGTCGTATCTACGACAACATCCGCAAGGTCATCCAGTTCCTGCTGTCCGCCAACATCGCCGAGGTCCTCTCGGTGTTCGTGGCGACGCTGATCGGCTTCACCATCTTCCAGCCGGTCCAGCTGCTGTGGATCAACCTCATCACCGACTCCCTGCCCGCGCTCGCGCTCGGCATGGAGGAGGCCGAGGGCGACGTCATGAAGCGCAAGCCCCGTAACGCCTCCGACGGCGTCTTCGCCGGCGGCATGGGCCTCGACATCGCGTTCCAGGGCGTCATCATCACCCTGCTGGTGCTCGCGTCCTTCTTCGCCGGCGTGTACTTCGACATGGGCTACATCGACATCGCCGACATGATCGCCGGCACCGCCGATGCCGAGGGCGTCACCATGGCCTTCATCACCCTGTCCATGGTCGAGATCTTCCACTCCTTCAACATGCGCAGCCGCCGCGCCTCCATCTTCTCCATGAAGACGCAGAACAAGTGGCTGTGGGGCGCCGCCGCTCTCGCCCTGGCGCTGACCGTCGTGCCGGTCGAGGTCGACTTCCTGGCTGAGGTCTTCGGCTTCATGCCGCTGCCGGTCCACGCGCTGCTGACCGCTCTGGGCTTGGCGTTCCTGATCATCCCGATCATGGAGGTTTACAAGGCCATCATGCGCAAGGTCGAGAAGGACGCGTAGGCGTTCGCATCGACAGGGCCGCAACGGTCTTTCGAGAGGGGCACGGTGCATCCGTGCCCCTCTCTTTATGCGTGTCGATGGCATGCGGCACGTAAGCGTTTGGCGACGAGTGCACGTTCGGGCTGCGGACGGGTCTTCGTGTTGAGGACGAAAGGCGCGCACCGAAGGCCCGTGCGCCCATAGAAGATGTAAAAGCATGGCCTGCGGGACGGTTAGGTGCCAGTTTGAGGTACCTGACCGTCCCGCAAGCCATGCTTTTTGAGAGGGCAGCGCTGAAGGTCCGCCGAGCGTCTGTGCTCAGCCTTCAGCGAGACGAGGCGCATCGCTTCTTACAGCTTTTTGCGTATCGCGTGCGGGGCGCACGATCCATGGGGCGAGCGACCGGGGCCCCGATGAGCCCGTGCTGCAAGATGGACAGAACAGCTAACGTACAGCGCTCACGCGTGCTTCGCAACTATCATTTCCTAATACGAAAGTAAATGACGGTCGAAATGCTTCGGATAGACTAAGGAGTGATCTGCAGATGGCGGTCCATATCGTTGAGGAGGCCAACCGGTGCCTCGGGTGCAAACGTCCCAGATGCGTGGAGGGCTGCCCGATCTCCACGAACATCCCCGAGGTGATCCGGCTCTTCAAGCAAGGGGATATGGAGACGGCCGGAAAGATGCTGTTCGACAACAACCCGCTTTCGCTGGTCTGCTCGCTCGTGTGCTGCCATGAAAAGCAGTGCGAGGGGCACTGCGTGCGCGGCATCAAGGATGTGCCGGTGCACTTCAGCAGCATCGAGTCGTTCGTATCCGACCTCTATCTCGATCGCATGGCGATCGAGTGCAAGCCGTCGAACGGGCACCGCGCCGCGGTGATCGGCGGCGGTCCCGCGGGCATGACGGTGGCGACCGTGCTGGCTCGCGAGGGATTCGCGGTCACGATCTTCGATTCCAAGGACAAGCTCGGCGGCGTCATGCGCTATGGCATCCCCGAGTTCCGCCTGCCTCGGACGGTACTCGACCGCATCGCCCGCCGGCTTGCGGAGATGGGCGTGAAGTTCCGCGCGAGCACCACGATCGGCGGCGCCCTCGAGATCGGCGACCTGATGCGGGACGGCTACGAGGCGGTCTTCGTGGGGACGGGCGTCTGGCGCCCGCGCACGCTCGGCATGCGCGGGGAGTCCCTTGCGAACGTGCACTTCGCGATGGACTATCTGGGGAATCCCGACGCATTCGAGCTGGGGGAGACGGTCGCGGTGATCGGCGTGGGCAACTCCGCCATGGATGTGGCCCGAACGGCGCTCCGCCACGGCGCGCGTCACGTGCGGCTCTACGCCCGGACGCGCGAGGTGCACGCGAGCACCGAAGAGCTCGATTACGCTCAGCTCGAGGGAGCGGAGATCGTCTACGGGCACCGCATCGTCGAGCTGACGGACGCGGGCCCCCTGTTCGAGGTGACGGAGTACGACGAGGCGGGCACGGCGGTGGCCACGAGGCCGGAGGCCGTGCTCGCGCCCGCCGACTCGACGGTCATCGCCATCAGCCAGGGGCCGAAGAACAAGCTCGTGCTTACCACGCCCGGGCTCATGTGCGCCGAGGACGGGCTTTTGGTGGTAGACGAGCGCGGCATGACGACGGTCGACGGGGTGTTTGCAGCCGGCGACGTGGTCACCGGCTCGAACACGGTCGTTCATGCCGTGGCGGCGGCCAAAGAGACCGCCCGCGCGATGGCCGACTACATGCTGGGCATGACGTTCGAGGCAGGCGCGTAGAGCGCACCGGCGCATTCCTTGCGCTACACTGGGCTTCGTCAGATCAGAGAGGGGTCCGCATGGGAAAGGCCAAGGCAAAGGGCAAGACGAAGCAGAGGGCGCGTCGCCGCCGTGAGGTCGCCGCGGCGCGCGACGTCTCCGAGCTTGCCTGCGACCTGCCCTGCCTGGATGCCCTGAGGGACGTCCCGTCGTTTGCGGACCTCAAGTTCGATGACCGCCAGCGCGCCGCGTTTCGCTCGTATGTCGAGGAGGCGGCCGCTTCCGACCCCGTCTCGGCGGAGGAGCTTTGCATGGGGTTCGTGGTGCGCCTGGATCGAGGCTTCCCCCTGGTGGCAACCGAGGGCGCGACGTTTCGCGCGGAGCACGCGGTGACCTTCGCGAAGACGCGCGGTGAGGAGGAGCGCCTGCTGCCGGCCGTGGGCGACGCCGTGGCGGTCCGCGTGCCGGACGGCCACGACATGGGGGTCATCGAGTGCGTGCTACCGCGACGGACCTCGTTTGCGCGCTGGCGCGGGAAGAACCGCGGCGAGCGCCAGGTCCTCGCGGCGAACGTCGACACCATCTTCATCGTGCAGCCGCTCGGCGCCGACCGTTCCGATGCGCCGATGATCGACCGTATCGCCCGCTCGCTCGTGCTCGTGAACGATTGCGGGGCCGAACCCGTCGTCGTGTTCACCAAGTCCGATCGCGTGGGCTCGGCGGAGGTCGAGCGCTTGCGCGGCGAGGTGGCGCGCGTTGTGGGGGAGGGCGTCCGCATCATCGCGACGTCCGCGGCGACCGGCTCCGGCCTGGACGAGGTGCGCGCGAGCATTCCCGCCGGGTCCTGCGCGATGATCCTGGGGGAATCCGGGGCCGGCAAGTCGACGCTGCTCAACGCGCTGCTGGGCCACGAGGCGCTCGAGACCGGCGGCGTGCGCGAGCGCGACGACATGGGCCGCCACACGACGGTGGCGCGCGTCATGGTGGCGCTGCCCGCGCCCTGCGGGGTGGTCGCCGATGCGCCGGGATTGAGGAGTCTGCCGCTCGTCGGCCATGAACGAGGGCTCGCCCGGACGTTCCCCGCGATCGTCGAGGCGTCCCGGTCCTGCCGGTTCCGCGATTGCACCCACACGCATGAGCCGGGTTGCGCGCTGCGCGAGGCCGTGACGGACGGCTCGGTGGACGAGACCGCCCTCGACGCGTTTCTGGCGCTGGCAAACGAGATGCGCGTGAGCGCACAGAGCCTCGACCCGGACGTGCAGCTGTAGCGTCTCGGGC
>DBFEBE010000139.1:0-35625 GCA_048318985.1 Collinsella sp. | reverse complement strand
GAACGGGCCCGGCTCGTATAGCCCCCGCGCGCAACGGGCATATAGAGCCAAGCCGTGTGCCGCCCGGCAGGCGGCGCGCACCGGATCGGAAGGGAGGCAGCTCCATGAGACTCATCAAGGGCATCGCGGTCGGCGCGGCCGCCGTCGCGGCGGTCGGAGGGGCCATCGTGCTGGGCGATGGCGCCGTTCGCGACCTCGCGCTCAGCGAGGTCGCGAACGGCGCCCGGCGAGACCTCACCGAGGCGGCGCTCAACGCCGCGCTCGACGCGTCGGGCGCGAAATCGGCGATCGACGCCGCGCTGCGCAGCCAGACCCAACGCATCGCCGAGGCGACCGGCCGCAGCCAGGAAGAGGTCGCCCAGGCCATCGACGGCCTCGACATACCGTCGTGGGGCATCGGCTCCCTGCCCGCCGACGCCGTCGAGAAGCGCAGCGTGGAGACGGGCTACCGGGGCATCGACGCCGTCCTCACCATCTACGAGGACCCCGGCTACATCACCCTCGAGGCCGGGGGCCAGCATCTCACGCTCTCGGTTCCGGAAGGCGCACGGGACTATATCTCCTATCTCGGAGCCCTGTGAGCAGCGGGGCATCCGGTCGATCGAAAGGAACCAGCCATGCCGTTCAAGCCCATTGACGCGCACCTGCCGACCTTCAATCCCTTCGAGAGATTCGGCCGCGAGTGGGCACTGCTCACCGCGGGGGACTCGGATGCCGTCAACACCATGACGGTCAGCTGGGGCGGCCTCGGGGTGCTCTGGAACCGCGACGTCGCCACCGTCTACGTCCGGCCCCAGCGCTACACCAAGGAGTTCATCGACCGCACGGGGCGTTTCACCCTCTCCTTCTACGCACCCGAGCACAAGGCGGCGCTCGGCGTGCTCGGGCGCCTGAGCGGGCGCGACGAGGACAAGATCGCGCGCGTGGGCTTCACCCCGGTCGAGCTCGACGGCGACTTCGCGTTCGAGGAGGCCGAGCTGGTGCTCGCCTGCCGCGTGCTCTATGCGGACGAGATCGACCCCGAGCTGTTCTGGGACGCCTCCTGCGACGAGCGGAACTACCCCGAGCACGACTACCACACCGTCTATGTCGGCGAGGTCGAGCGGGGCTACGTCCGCGTGCGGGACGCAGGGAAGGGAGCCGCGTGAAGCTTCAGCAGCTGAGATACATCGTCGAGGTCGCCTCATGCGGCAGCGTCACCGAGGCGGCGCGGAGACTGTTCGTGTCGCAGCCGAGCGTGACCGCCGCCGTGCGCGACCTCGAGCGCGAGATGGGGATCACCGTGTTCGAGCGGACGAGCAAGGGCATGGTGGCGACCACCGAGGGCCAGACCTTCCTCGGCTACGCCCGCCAGGTCCTCGAGCAGGCCGACCTCCTCGAGGAGCGCTACAAGCGCGACACCGAGCCCGTACCGCGCTTCGCCGTCTCGTGCCAGCACTACTCGTTTGCCGTGAATGCCTTTGTGGACGTGATCCGCGCGTTCGACGCCGCGCGCTACGAGTTCACCTTGCGCGAGGAGCAGACGCACGAGATCATCGAGGACGTCGCCCATATGAAGAGCGAGCTCGGCGTGCTCTACCTGTCCGATGCCAACCGCGACGTGATCGGGCGCATGCTCCGCGCGGAGGAGCTCGAGTTCCGCCCGCTCTTCTCCTGTGCGACCCACGTCTTCCTCTCGTCGTCCCATCCCCTCGCGGGGCGGACGTCGGTCACGCTCGAGGACCTCGCCGACTACCCGTACCTCTCCTACGAGCAGGGGGACTACAACTCCTTCTACTTCTCCGAGGAGCCGCTCTCCACGCATGCGCGCGCCAAGAACATCCGCGTACGGGACCGCGCGACCCTCTTCAACCTGCTTATCGGGCTTGACGGCTACACCGTGTGCTCGGGCGTGATCTCGCACGAGCTCAACGGCGAGACCATCATCGCGCTGCCCCTCGATGCCGGCGAGCGCATGGAGGTCGGCATCGTCACGCGGCGCGACACGCACCTCTCGCGCTACGGCAAGGCCTTCATCGAGGCTATCCGGTCGCACATCCCCTCCATGGAGCCGGACCGCCCTTCTGAACCATAGGATTTTCCTATCGCATCGTTATCGTTTTAGGTATTTCTCAATCGCGCCGACGGCATGCATACTCCTTTCAGCACACGCACCGCGACCGAAAGGAACCCATCATGCCCGCTCTCGCACCCACTCGATTCGACGTCGTCGGCAGTTTCCTGCGCCCGGAGGCGCTCAAGGAGGCCCGCGCCGCCCATGCAGCCGGCGAGCTCGACGACACCGGGCTCGCCGCCGTCGAGGACGCCTGCATCACCGAGCTCGTCGCCAAGCAGAAGGAAGCCGGCCTGCCGCTGCTCACCGACGGCGAGTTCCGCCGCTCCTACTGGCACCTCGACTTCATGTGGGGGCTCGGCGGCATCGAGCACGTGGAGCTCGACCACGGCTACTTCTTCGTGGGCGAGGAGACCACGCACAGCTCGGCCGTCCTCACGGGCAAGATCTCCGGCGAGGACCATCCCTTCGTCGAGCACTTCACGTTCGTCCAGGCGCTCGAGGAGCCGGGGCACGCGGCCAAGCAGACCATCCCCGCACCCGCGCAGCTGGTGCTCGAGCTCTACCGTGACGAGGCGGCGGCCGAGCGCACCCGCAGCTTCTACCCGAACGAGGACCAGCTGCTCGAGGACATCGGGGCGGCGTACCGCACCGTGATCGCCGAACTTTACGCCGCGGGCTGCCGCAACCTGCAGCTCGATGACTGCACCTGGGGCGCGCTCGTGGACGAGGGCTTCCAGGCGGGCATCCGCGCCGCCGGCTCCACGCCCGAGGCCGAGGCCGAGAAGTACCTGCGCGTGAACAACCTCGCGCTCGAGGGGCGCCCCGCCGACATGGCCGTCACCACGCACGTGTGCCGCGGCAACTACCACTCCGCCCACGCATCGAGCGGCCCGTACGACCTGGTGGCGCCCATCTTGTTCGCGCGCGAGAACGTCGACGCCTTCTACCTGGAGTTCGACGACGAGCGCTCCGGCGGCTTCGAGCCGCTCGCGCACGTGGCGCCGGGCAAGAAGGTCGTCCTCGGCCTGGTGACCACCAAGCGCCCCGAGCTTGAGGACCGCGACGCCGTGATCGCGCGCATCCACGAGGCCGCACGCTACGTCCCGCTCGAGGACCTCTGCCTCTCCCCGCAGTGCGGCTTTGCCAGCTGCGAGATCGGCAACAAGCTCGCCGAGGACGAGCAGTGGGCCAAGGTCGCGCTCGTGCGCAGCATCGCCGAGGAGGTCTGGGGCGCGTAGCCCCACCCCCGCCCCTCAACATGGGGACAGGCACCGATTTGAGCAGACGGGCCGCGCTGAAATGCAATGCGGCCCCGACCTCGACGCAGCGCCTGCCCTCGACCTGAGATCCAAGCACCCCGCATGCACCGCGCCCGTCCCGGCGCGCATGCGGGGCGCTCTCACGTCGAGTACACTTTTGCCGTCTATCGATGAGGCGGAAAGGGGCGAATGCATGGAAGCGGATGCATCCGAGGGGTTCTTCGAGCGCGTATACGGGATGGTCGAGCAGGTGCCCTGCGGCACGGTGGCGACCTACGGGCAGATCGCCAAGCTGATAGGCGAGCCGCGCAGAGCGCGTTACGTAGGCTACGCGCTCCACGTCAACCCGCGCCCCGGTGAGATCCCCTGCCACCGCATCGTATTCGCCGACGGCCGCCTCGCCGAGGGATTCGCGTTCGGAGGCCCCGGGGCGCAGCGAGCGATGCTCGAGGCGGAAGGCGTCGCGTTCCTCCCAGACGGGCGCGTCGACCTCGCCGCCTGCCGCTGGCCCGCCGGCGCAGCGTAACGGCCCTCAGACGGTAACCTCAAAAAGGGGACAGGCACCAAATTGAGAGCGACGGCGAGCGATCGGTACGCCGGTGAGGGTCTCAAATAAGTGCCTGTCCCCTTTTTGAGCGAGGCCTGGTGCGAAAGGGGCGCCGACCCGAAGATCGACGCCCCTGCACGGCGCTTCTACTCGGCGAACTGCGAGTTGTAGAGGTCGGCGTAGAAGCCGCCGGCCGCCAGCAGCTCGTCGTGCGTGCCGCTCTCGATGATGTCGCCTTCCTTCATCACCAGGATGAGGTCGGCGTTCTTGATCGTGGAGAGACGGTGCGCGATGACGAAGCTCGTGCGCCCGCGCATGAGCTCGTCCATCGCCTGCTGAATCTTGAGCTCGGTGCGCGTGTCCACGTTGGAGGTCGCCTCGTCCAAGATGAGCATCGGCTTGTCGGCGATCATCGCGCGCGCGATGGTCATCTGCTGCTTCTGCCCCTGCGAGAGGTTGACTTGGTCGTTCAGCACCGTGTCGTAGCCGTGCGGCAGCGAGCGGATGAAGTGGTCGAGCCCGACGGCGCGGCAGGCGCGCTGCACGTCCTCGTCGCTCACGCCCTCGTCGCAGTAGACGAGGTTCTCGCGCACCGTCCCCTCGAACAGCCAGGTATCCTGCAGCACCATGCAGAACAGCGCGTGCACGTCCTCCCGGCGCATCTCGCCGGTCGGCACGCCGTCGATGCGGATCTGGCCGCCGTCGATCTCGAAGAACCGCATGAGCAGGTTGACCATGGTGGTCTTGCCCGCGCCCGTGGGGCCCACGATGGCGACCTTCTGGCCGGGCAGAGCGTGCGCGGAGAAGTCCTTGATGACCGGCTTGTCGGAGCCGGCGTAGGTGAAGCGCACATGGTCGAACTCCACCTCGCCGCGCACGTCGCGCGCGCGGCGCGCCGGCTTGGCGGACTCGTCGGCCATCTCGGGGGCCTCAAGGAACTCGAAGACGCGCGTGCCCGCGGCGCCCGCCGACTGCAGCGCCTGCACGCCCTGGGCGATCTGCGAGAGCGGCTGCGTGAAGTAGCGCACGTACAGCATGAAGGCGACGATGACGCCGAAGCCGATCTGGCCGTCGAGCGCCAGCGCGCCGCCCACCACGCACACGGCGACGTAGCCGAAGTTGCCGATGAACATCATGATGGGCATCATGAGGCCCGACAGGCACTGCGCGCGGAAGCCCGCGCTCACGAGTTCTCCGTTCATGCGGTCGAACTCGGCGCGCACGCGGTCCTCGGCGTTATAGGCCGCGATGACCGAATGGCCGGTATAGGACTCCTCGATATGGCCGGACAGGGCGCCCAGCGCGGACTGCTGGCGCAGGAAGTACTTCTGGCTGCGGCCCATGATGCCCATCATGAGCGCGAAGCCCAGCAGGCTCGCGCCCACGGCGGCCAGCGTCATCCAGCCGTCGGTGGTGATCATCATGAACAGGCTGCCGAAGAACAGGACCACGGCGGAGAGCAGCGCGCCGACGCTCTGGTTGAGCGACTGACCGAGTGTGTCGACGTCGTTGGTGATGCGCGAGAGGATATCGCCGGTGGGGACGGAGTTGAAGTAGGACATCGGCAGGCGGTTGATCTTAGCCGAGATATCGGCGCGCATGCTGCGGCCGATCCGCTGCGTGACCGTCGTCATGATCCAGCCCTGCACGACCGTGAGCACGTAGCTCGCAGCGTAGAAGCCCACGAGCGTGAGCGCGATACGGACCACGAGGTCCATGTCGATGCCGGGCTCCACCAGGCCCTTGACCGATGCCGGCAACCCATCGAGCGCCGCCATGGCCGCCTCGGTGTCGTCCATGTCGAGATCGGCGAAGATGTCGAGCAGCTTCTGCTGATCGGCGCCCGTGATGGTCACGCCGTCGACCTCGACGTCGGTGAGCAGCGCATCGCGCGTCTCGGCCGGCATGCTCGCGAGGTCGTCCAGGGAGGGGGCGGCGGCCGACGCCTCAGCAGATGCGGCACCCGCCGCAGCGCCGGAACCGGTGGCGGCGGCGCCCACCCCCGCCGGCGGCATCGCAGCTCCGCCGCCCGCGCCCGCAGGCGCACCGGCAGCGCCCATCGCGGCGGCCTGCTGGCGCGCCATCGCCTCGGCGTTCGCCTCGATATTGCCCGTGACGGCCTCGACGACCTGCTCGAGCTTCTCGGTATCAGGCGCGATGCCGTCCTGCACCGCATCGGTGATGTCAGAGAGCATGTTGGGACCGAGCAGCGTGAACACCGTGCCGATCATCGCGCAGACGAGCGCGACGGCCACCGCGGGGACGAACCGGCGGCAGTACCTGAGCAGCTTGCCCCAGGTCCCGCGATCGATGCGCTGCCCCGCAGCGCCGTGGCCCATCGGCCCGTGGCCGCCGTGCCCCATGGGCCCGCGCGGCGCAGGCGAAGCATGCATGGCTGCCATCTACATCAACTCCTCTTCACTCAGCTGGGACAGGGCGATTTGCCGATAGGTCTCGCAGCCGCGCATGAGCTCGGCATGGGTGCCCTGCCCCGCCACGCGCCCGTCATCGAGCACGATGATGCGATCCGCATCGCGGATGGTGCCGATGCGCTGCGCCACGATGATGCGCGTGGCGTCGGCGCACTCACGGGCGAGCGCGTCGCGCAGGACGCGATCGGTCTTGTAGTCGAGCGCCGAGAAGCTATCGTCGAAAATCAGGATCTCGGGCTTGCGGGCGATGGCGCGCGCGATGGACAGGCGCTGGCGCTGACCGCCGGACAGGTTCGCACCGCCCTGTGCGACCTGCGCATGGTAGGCGCCCTCCATCTTCTCCACGAACTCGGCCGCCTGGGCGATATCGACGGCATCGGCCACGTCCGTCTCGGTCACCGGGCCGCGCCCGTTGTCTCCGTACGCGACGTTCGTGCTCACCGTGCCGCCGAACAGCGTCGCCTTCTGCGACACGTAGCCGATCTTGTTGCGCAGCGCACGCACGGAATAGTCGCGCACGTCGACGCCGTCCACCAGCACCTGGCCCCAGGTGGCGTCGTAGAAGCGCGGGATGAGGTTGATGACCGTCGACTTGCCCGAGCCCGTGGAGCCGATGAGAGCGACCGTCTCGCCGCGGTGCGCGGTGAAGGAGACATGCCGCAGCATGCTGCCCTCGGCGTCCGGATAGCGAAAGGTCACGTCGCGGAACTCGATCTCGCCCGCGCGGCCGGGCTCGCCCTCGGCGCGGCCGCCGTCCTTGATGGACGCCTCGGTGTCGAGCACCTCGTTGATGCGTCCCGCGGCGACCTGTGCGCGCGGCAGGATCATGAAGATCATGACGAGCATCATGAACGCCATGACCACCTGGATGGCGTACTGGGAGAACACCATCATGTCGGAGAACAGCGAGATCTTGCCTGCCATCGCCGACGCGTTGATGAGCACCGCGCCGATCCAGTAGATCGCGAGCGACAGCCCGCTCATCGTCGCCTGGATGGTGGGCATGAGGAAGACCATGGTGCGGTAGCCCACGAGCTGGTTGTTGGTAAGCGTGTCGTTCACGGCGTCGAAACGGTCCTGCTGGTAGCCCTCGGCGTTGTAGGCGCGCACCACCGAGAGGCCGGACAGGTTCTCGCGCGAGACGCGGTTGAGGTCGTCGGTCAGGCGCTGCATGCGGCGGAAGCGCGGCGTCGCGATGACGAGGCACACAGCGACCACAAAAAGGAGCACCACGATGGAGACGGCCGTCGCAGCCGTCCACTCCCAGCGCTTGCCGGCGATCTTGGTGATCGCCCACGCCGCCGTGATGGGCGCCTTGATGAGCATCTGCAGACCCATGACGATGAGCATCTGGACCTGCATCACGTCGTTGGTCGAACGCGTGATGAGGCTCGGCGTGGAGAACCGGCCGATCTCCTCCATGGAGAAGGACTGCACCTTGCCGAACAGCTTGGCGCGCATGGTGCCGCCGAAGCCGGTCGCGATCCGCGCCGCGCACACGGCGGTGGCGACCGAGGCGAGCAGGCTTCCCAGCGAGCAGGACAGCATCTTGCCGCCCGCCGCGAGAATCTGCGGCATGGTCGAGCCCTCGATCTGCACGAGCCGCGTGATCTCGGCCATGTACTCAGGCGACCTGAGGTCGAGCCAGACCTGGCAGACGATGAACGCCAGCGCCAGGACGGCAAGCCCCCATTCGCGTTTCGTCAGGTTTCGAAATAACTTCAACAACAGCCTCTCTCCTTATCTAACCCCATGAGGTATACGTCGGTAACGCGCCTTGCGCACGCAGGCGGCACGGGCAGCCTACAGCTGCATCGAGGGGGGACGGAGGCGCGCGCGGACCTCGGCGGCCGTAAGGAAGAACGCACGCAGCCGCTCCTCGCCCAGCTCGTCGACAAGCATCGCGACCTGCGCGCGCACGTCCTCGCGAAACGCCTGAACGCGAGCCGACCCCTCCTCGGTGAGCACGACCTCGATGACGCGGGCGTCCGCCTGGCTCCGACGGCGCGCGATGAGCCCTTTGGACTCCAGGCGCTTGAGGAGCGCGGCGACGCGCGCCGTGGTCACGCCGAGCCGCTCGGCGATGTCCCCCGCCGTGACCACGGTCCCGACACCACGAGCCTCGGCAAGTATGCGCAGCGTCCCACCGATTCCCGCGTTCGCCTCGTCCATGCAGCGAAACGCATCGGACGAATGGACGCGCTCGGCAAGCCGCATGATGTCATCGACCTGCTCCTGCGTAGCCATGGTGCCCCCCTTCTCGACAGATGGCGACCGCACCGAATCGCGGCCGTCGCGTGTGCCATTATTACCTCATAGGGTTAGAAGTTTCATCGGAAACCCGCGTCCGCCCCATCTCCATCTTCCCGCCAAACGCGGGGATCGGCCGCCGCCCGACGATGCCGACGCGTCCTGCGCCCGGATGGACGCGCTATCATGTCTTTCCATCCAGCGAACACACGAGGAGCGCCCATGGTCATCCGTGCAATCGAACCCCACGACGACGCCGCGATGGCCGCGATCGTGCGCCGCAGCCTCGAGGCCCATGGACTCGACGTGCCCGGCACGGCGTACTTCGACCCCGAGCTCGACCGCCTCAGCGCGCACTACGGCACCGCGGCCGACCGAGCCTACTTCGTGGCGGAGGAGGACGGCGAGGTGGTCGGTGGAGCGGGATGCTCCCCCGTACCCGGCGCGGACGGGGTCGCCGAGCTGCAGAAGCTCTATGTTGCCGCCGCATGGCGGCGGCAAGGCATCGCGCGCGGCCTCACCGCCGCGGTCGAGGAATTTGCACGAACGGCCGGTTTCTCGACGCTCTACCTCGAGACGCACCACGACCTCGTCGCCGCCGTCGCGCTCTACCGCGCGCTCGGTTACCGCGAAAGCAGCGAGCCGCTTCCGAGCAGCCCGCACACCACCATGGACGTGTTCTTCGAGAAGTCACTGTAGGGGCCTTCGAGCGAGAACGGCCCGGACCCCCTCCGGAAACCTATCCGATCGTCTCCAGGGCCGCTCCGGCACGGCCTGCCGCATCCCTCTTCCCCGCGCCGTTCTTGAACCAATCGCGCAGGTCCTCCAGGGTGCTCCCGGCGGCGTAGACCTTGAACTTGCGGCCGTCCACGGACGTGGCCGCGCAACGGTCGCCGCTCTCGCTCCCCTCGTGCGCGGCGACCTTCTTGAGGTAGTCGCGTCGGAACGCCACCACGCGGGCGTTGCTGATCTCGATGAACCAGTCGTCGTCGACGAGCGAGGTGCCCGTCGCCCCATGACTGGCCATCTCGTCGGCGAAGACGAAACCGAGCTCGCGCTCCTGCCTCCCGATCTCGAGGATGCCGCGGGCCGGCATGCTGAGCATGAACAGCGGCAACGCGACCCCTATGAACAGGAACAGGAACGGGACGAGCACGAGCAGGCGCATGCCCTCGTCGGTGAAAAACGCCATGAACGCGATCACGAGCGAGAAGACGAGCGCCATGCCGTTGAACACGATCGTGAGCGGCTTGATGGCCGCCCAGCAAAGCCCCGCCTTGGTCATGGGGCGCTCGACGGCGTCGGAGATCTCGATGCCCTCCTCCTCGAGGCGCGCGATCAAGTTGAGCGAGCACACGCCCTCGAGGCTGATCGAGCAGAACCTCCGCTCGCCCTCGAACAACTCGATCCTCATCATCTGCGCATGCAGCGTCGCTCGGGTGATATTGGAGAAGGTCGTCTCCCTGCGCGCGCCGAAGACGTTGCGCGACACGACCCGGTCGCCGTCGACGTCGAGGCGCGGGATGCTCAGCAGGGCCCATATGGACATGCCGGCGAGCGCCATGGCGTGGCCGAACCACACGAGCTCGTGGTCCCACTCCCCCAGCGAGACGCCCTGCCAAACGTAGACGCCGAGCATGATGAGCTCGAACGCGACCGCACAGCAGGCGATGACCACGCGGACGGCGGCAGGCATGCGCACGGTGAAGCGGTCGAGGCTGTCCGTCGCCTCGCTGCGCTCGCGCGCGCCGCGGCGGGCGACCCATGCGATGAGGGGGCCGACGATGAACACGGTCATCGCGACGCGCAGAATGGATTCGAGCAGATTGCTCATAGGGGTCACCGCCTCGGGCACGAAATAATCGACTGCGGGAAACACTACCAGACCGATGGGGTTCGCGCATCGCAAGGCGCCGAGCGTCGGCAAGCGGCGGCATCGCAATCGCCCGGCGAGCAGATGATAGTCGACGCCGGGCAAGACGAACCAAGCAGAAGGGCGGCCGACGGCGCCCTCGTGGGCACACCGTCGACCGCCCTTCACGCCTCAGCGACCCTATGCGCCGCCCGAAACAAAACGCGCTCCTCCGAAGCGCTACCCGATCTTCCTGATGCTCGGGATCGCCCAGGTGATTCCCGCGAGAATCACCATCGCCGCGCCGATGAGCACGAAGCACACGCTCACGCCGATGGCGTCCGCAAACAGGGTCGATGCGATAAGGCCCACGGGCATGGCCCAGCTGCAGACCGCCCCGTACAGGCCGAAGACGCGGCCCATGCACTCGGGATCGACGCGCTCCTGCATGAGCGCCATCTGCGGCGCGGTGTACAACGGACTCGACACGCCCATCGCGAACGTAAGTCCCAGGAACACGGCGAGCGCCGAAGGGGGCACGAGGCCGCCCGCGAGCGTGACCGCGCCGAAGAGGCCGATGGCCAGCGTGCACGAGAGCGCGCGGTTCTTAAGGCCGCCTGTCGCCCCGATCCAACCGCTCGCCGCGATCATGCCAACCGAGAACGCGATCTCGGCGATGGCCGACTGCGTGGTGGTGCCCCCGAAATGGTCGAACACCATGAGCGGGAACAGTGCGGATATGGGCGAGAACAGCACTGAGAACGCGAAGCCGATCCACAGCATGGCGAACAGGCCGCGATGGCGTTTGAGCTCGCGGTAGCCGCCTGCCGTCTCCGATAGGAACGCCCGCACCGCATGACGCGACGCCTCGGCGCTCTCCTCGGGCGTATGGCGCTCGGGCGCCGGCGTCTTGATGCCGGAGACCGCAACCGCGATGCTCGCGAGCACCGCGCCGGCGACGTCGAGGGCGATCATGAAGGTCAGGCCGAACGCCGGGTAGATCACCGCGGCGATGGCGTTGCCGATGATGTAGCTGCCCGACTGCATGAACTGCAGCATGCCCGCCAGCTTGCCGAGCGCCTCGGGCGGGGCGACGAGCGGCGTGAGCGCGTTGAAGGCGGGCGTATGGAGCGTGCTGCCCAGCGCACGGACGAACAGCACCGCCGCCACGGCGGCGACGGAAAGGTCGCCTTGAAGCGAGCCGAAGACGAGCGTGAGGCTCACGGCCGCGATGAAGAGGTCGGCGCCGATCATGAGGCGCTTGATGGACGTGCGGTCCACGATGGTGCCCGCGAAGGCACCGAGGAGCGCCATGGGCAAGAAAGCCGCCAGGCTCACGAACGACAGGGCGCTCGCGGAGCCGGTGGTGAGGGTGACGTGCCAGATGAGGCCCATCTGCAAGATGGAGCTCGTGAGCACGGAGAAGAACTCGCCGATCCAGACGATGGCGAGCGAGCGCTTCCAAGAAGCGCGGGGATTCGGTTGTGTCATGGAATAATCCTTTGATGCGATCGGTGGTATGCAGCGAAGTACCGGTCGCTCACGCGACCGTGGCTAGAGCCAAATCCTCATGGAAGCAAGCATGGTGCAGCTCCCCTTTCCCATAGTCGATTATGCAGCGGGTCGTGAGTGCAGGATATTGTACGCAACATGCCCACGCCGCGCAACGCGATGCGCCCTACGCTCCGTAGATATCGTTTCCCCAGGCACATCACAACTATAAAGCCTTTTGACAACCCGGCTCGACCCCTCAGCGGCGGGTCATAAAGACCTTTGATGGTACGATTTGCCCGTCAATGCCATGGTGACTCTCGACAGGGGTCACCCCGAACCCCAAGGGAGCACGCACATGGAGCTGGGCTCGCACATCAAGGAGCATCGAAACGAGCTCGGGCTCTCCCAGGACGATTTGGCGGAGCGCATCTACGTGTCGCGCCAGACCATCAGCAACTGGGAGTGCGGCCGCACATATCCGGACGTCCAGAGCCTGCTTTTGCTTTCCAACGTGTTCGGGGTGACCGTGGACTCCCTCATCAAAGGAGATGTTGAGACCATGGCACAGGTAATGAACGAGGCGGTCAAGAAGTACAACGCCCTCTCCACGATCACGGTCGTGAGCGCAGTCGTGTTCCTGGGGCTGAGCGCCTGGGCGGCATTCCAGTTCGAATGGGGTTGGGGCATGCACATCGCGCCCACCGCGGCGTTCGCCGCCGTGGCGCTCGTCGTGATGCTCATAGCATTCGTGTATATGGAGCGCATGAAGAAACAGCACGACCTCGTCACGTACCGCGAGGTGTTGGCGTTCAGCCGCGGTGAGCAGGTCGAACGCGACACGCTCGAGGGCCGTCGCGAGCGCGAGATGAACCCCTGGGCGAAAGGCGCGCGCAACGGCATGCAGATCCTCATCGGCGCGATCGCCGGCGGCCTGGTTGGCGTCGGGATCGGCATGCTCGCCAAGATGTTGAGCTAAAGGCGGTCTTCACGTATATCATGAGCGGCGAGGAAGTTAGACGTCCTCGCCGCTTTTGCATGACCGGGGACCTCGATTTGAGAACAGGCGCTCGATTGAGGTCGCGCTGAATTGAAGCTTCGTGAGATAATCGGCGCAGAGACGTCTTTCCAAGGGAGGCGGGCATGAGCACGGGCTTGGGCAAGACGGCAGGCGCCGCAATCGCGACCGGCGCTATCTGCTGGATCATTCCCGCCCTTCTTGTGGGTGTCGTGCCGCCCGATGCGGGGATGATCGTTATGATGCTTCATCTCTATGGCATCGCGCCATGCACGGCAGCTGCCCTCGGCGTGCTTGCCGCGACGTCGCCGCAGACGCTCTTTTGGATACCGGCAGCGCTTGGCGTCGCATTCGCCTTGTTGTTCCCGCTCGCGATGGACGGCGCGCAGGATATCGCGTTCTACGGCATCGCCTATGCCGCAATCGGATATATCGCCATGGGTGCACGAACCTGTGTATGCAAATTATTTCGAGATGGTCGAGGGCGCGTCGATTGAGACTGGCACAGCCCCCTAAACATTGAAACGAGTGAGCAACGCGAGCGCTATCGACAGAACGCCGCCCACCCGCACCGCGTTGAGCATGGTCTTCTTATCTCCCCAAGTGACCCATGCGGGCAGAACGGGATGGAGGACAAAGGCGGCACCGCCGAACGCAGAGGCGATATTGAAGAGGATGGGACTATCAAACGCGGTGGCGGCGCAATGGCCGACCGCGATGACAACAAAGCAGACGAACATCTGCGCGCCAAAGGTAATTTGCTTCATCTCGAGCCCCTCCGCTTCTCACGGATACTTAGCCGATCTTGCTACAATGGAAGACCGGGCAATGCAGCTCGCCAACGTCCATCGATTGCGCCGCCTCAATTTGGCGCCTGCCCTCAATTTGATCCCCTGCGGCATCGCCTGCACTGCAACCGGCCATCTCGCTCTGCACATACACGCCCGCACGGCACATGACGGCGCCCGCCTCGAACACGGCGCACGGCGGGCCCCGAAGTGAGTAGAAAATGCGGACCGCCTGCGCCCTCCCCCTCGAAGTGAGTGGAAAAATGTGGACCGCCCGCGCCCTCCCCTTCGAAGTGAGTGGAAAAAATAGTTGAGCCTCGGTATACAGAACTTGTCGATGTCGCTACCTGCGGTTTTATGAGTAAATAAAACTCGAAATACACGGTCTACTTTAGGGGTCCGGAAAAAAGCACTCACTTCGAGGGGGAGAGCTTCACCTAATCGAAAGCACGGCGTGGCGCACTCGATCTAGAAGCGCCCGACCCCATACGCCGCTGATTCTCGATTTGCATCGATCAGCGCTTATCGTCGCAGGTAGACATGATGTACAACAGATTTTGCAGCGAGGGATGACCCTATCCGCGTAAGATGTACGGCAGATTTGATGGCGCGGCCGCGGCAACCGCGGGACGCTCCTTCGCGACCGGGAGGTGACGATGGACATCAGCAACCAGATCAAGACGCGACGCGAGGCGATGGGCCTTTCGCAAGAGCAGCTCGCCGAGAAGCTCTACGTATCGCGCCAGACGATCTCCAACTGGGAGCGGGACAAGACGTATCCGGACGTCCAGAGCCTGCTCATGCTGAGCATCCTGTTCGACACCTCCATAGATACGCTCGTGAAGGGAGACGTGACCGTTATGGAAGAGGCTGTCGAGAGGGACCGCAAGCGTATGGGGACGAGGATGCTATGGCTGGCCGTGCTGATGCTCGCGCTGTTGGCAGCCGCGTTCGCGCTGATACTTTCGCCAGCGTTCGCCTGGATGGAAGGCGCCTGGGGCGTCGGCATCGCTACAGCCGCAGCGTTCCTGCCGGCGGTGGCGGCGCTGGTCGTCGCGACGGTCCTGGAGCGCATCAAGCGCGAGAACGACCTGGTGACCTACCGTGAGATCCTCGCGTTCATGAACGGCGAGGCCAACATCGAGCGCGACCCGCGGGCACTCCCCCGCCGCGCATGGCCGGCGAAACACCGACTGGCGTACGACCTGCTGACCTTCCTCGCCGCGGCGCTCATCGGCGGCGCGCTCGGTTTTGCCGTGTGGGGTTTGCTGAATTAGACGGACGCGCCCCGCGGCAGACGAATGCTCGATGCCGCGGGGCGCGAGAAGGACACGATGCGTCGAATGGGCTAACGGCGCACCAGAGGAGCCGTTGCCTAGCGCTCGTTCCCAGACTGGGCATCCTCGCCATCATCGATAACGACCAGGGCGATTCCGCTGCCCAGGCTGCCGACGACCCAGGGAAGCCAGAACAGATCGGAGACGCCCTCGGACGCGCCCATGGCGGACGCGGCGAACAGCCATACCAGCGCCACCATCGTAGCGACGAGCATGATCACCATGCAGGCCTTCCCCTTGCGGTCGGCAGCACCGCGGCGGCTGGAGCTTTTGGCGCGCAGATACGCCTCGCGGCTCTGTTGGTCGAGCCGCGCCAGCTCGTCATCGCTCAGCTCAACGGTCTCGAGCCACTCCTTGTTGTAGTCCGCAAGGTCCGTGCGTCCCCAAAGCATGCCCCAGTGGACAATCATCCCGACGCCGATCGCGACCAAGACCATCATCAGCGAATCGCCGTATACCTGCACGTTGGACTCGACCTCGAACAAGCCGGCCACCGCGACCCCGAGCAGAATCACCGCGATGCCGACGACGATTGCGATCGACGCGCGGCGTCTGGCCGTCGCCTTCTCCTCCGCCGTATAGAAATCGGCAACATAGGGGTGCGCCTTGGCAAATGCGGCGTGGTCCATGCCCGCTGGAATGGTGAACGCGAGGCCGGCGGCAACTAACGCGAACGTCGCGAGGAGGACGATGCCGTCCGAGTGCATGACCTCATCGGTGAAGATGGCGGCCGCCGCACCGAGGATAAAGAGCACGACGCCGATCGCGATTTTGCGAGCAAAGGTGACCATGTGCTCGTCGTAGCCGCACACATCCGTCGCCGGCCCAGCCGGAATGGCGCACGCGCCGCCGTTGGAAAATGCGCGCGCGGGCCCCGCAGGCGCACCGACCGAAGCGCCGTGCGGCGCGGCGGCCAACGGCGCGGCGGACATGTCGCCGTCGATGGTCGGTGCAGGCGCGCACGCCGTGGAGCAACCGCCCAGCCCCTCCTGGACAGGGATTCCGCGGCGGGACACATCGCCGGTCACCAGATCGTCCAGCGAGCACTCGAAGATCTGGCACATCTTGATGAGCTTGTCCATCTCCGGGTAGGACTTCTCGGCCTCCCATTTGGTGACGGATTGGCGGGACACCCCGAGCAACATGGCGAGCTGCTCCTGGGTCATGTGGCGCTCTGCGCGCAAATATTGCAGGTTGGTACGGAAGCTCATGATGGGTCCTCTCGTTGGCTGGGACGACGCTCGGGCGATGCGATGCCAGCGCACTGCGACAGCCCGGGTTCGGCATCCCAGCATTTGGTGTTTTTCCTGCCGGCGACTTACACACTACGGTTGCCGCGAAGCGATGACCACCAACTTGAAGCTTCATTTTACGCAACTTGCAGGCACCCTGCGGTTGCAAACCGCAGGCAGATTGACCAGACTCAAATGAGAAGTAACTTGCACCCCAATTCTCCAAGGAAACAAGGTGCAGCAGAAGCGCAATGCGGAATCGCACCGCCCAATGCCGTCAGGACAGGCCACCACTTACCACTAGAACATATGTTCGTATATTATGGTATACTAGACCTAGCGACATGGGCGGTGCCCTCCGAGTCCTTGCAGGGGGTTAGGAGGGTTCCCATGGCGAAAATCACCGCGCTGCTTATTGCGGCATCAGTGCTCGTTCTATCGATCGTGCTGCTCTTCCTTATCGCTCGCTAGCGATATAGGGGTGAAACTCGCCATATAAGGGAACAGCCGCCCTGTGCCGGAGCGGCTGTTCGTGCGGGTTTCACCCCACTGCTTCTACTCCAGGAGGGCGTACGCCTCCCAAGTCGCTACTAGTATACCCGCTTTTTCGGCGCCCCTGCACACCACTCGCGGGTTCCCAGGCGGCACCGGGCCTCGCGAGCCTGGTGCCGTTTTTCAGCAATGCCGTCATTATGAGACAAGCGCCGAAGAAACCGCAGGGCTCATCTTTGCTCACTCGCCATGATGACAAAACGGGTTCCAAATCGAAAACGCCTACCCTTCCCGCTTTCGTAAGATGCGCCCTCATCGGCGCACGCCCTCACGCAATCGCACTGCTACGGCCCGCTGTTACAAACCGTTGCTTGCGGCAACGGGCACGGCGCACGCAGCATTGAGGTAACGTAAGTCCGGGCGAGAGGAAGGGTGCCCTATGCTAAACGAGAGCATCCGCGAGCTCAGGAAATCGAAAGGCCTGCCCCAAGAGGAGCTCGCGCTCAAGCTGAACGTGGTGAGGCAGACGGTTTCGAAGTGGGAACGCGGGCTCTCCGTGCCCGACGCTGAGATGCTCGTCGCCATCGGAGAGGTGCTCGACACCCCGGTGAGCACGCTACTGGGCGAGACCGTACCCGCATCCGAGCCCGAGGGCCTGCAAGCGCTCTCCGAAAAGCTCGAAGTGCTGAACGACCAGTTCGCGCGCGCAGGAATCCAAGCGCCGTGCGCTACACGCCCTTTGCATCGCGATCGCCGCCATCACAGCGCTTGTCCTTATCGCACTGGCAGCGATCGGCAGCTCGTATCTCGAGTGGGATTTCTCCAATCCGGAATACGCTGTCGCCGGCACCATGCTCCACGGGTTCGAGTGGATCTTTGTGCGGATCGCGCCCGTCGTCCTGCTCGTCGCCATCGTAGGGGCTGTCGCCACGAGAAGGAAGGCATAGCACGAGCACTGAGCCGCGCCTCCTTCCAAGCAACAGCCCGTTGCTCGACCAGCGCGCCGCATCGCTGGATAATCGCAGGCAAGCGGCGGGATCAAACCCCGCCGTCTACGCCCCAATCAAAGGAGACCCGCCATGATCCTGCTTAAAGACGCCCTGGCCCAAGCCCGACGCGAACGCGGCCTCACCCAAGAGGAACTCGCCGCACGCCTCTACATCACGCGTCAGGCGGTCAGCCGCTGGGAGACCGGAGCGACCGAGCCCGGCATCGACATGATCAAGCTCATCGCGCGCGAGCTCGACGTCCCCGTGACGCGCCTGCTCGACATGCCCGAGCACTACTGCCAAAGCTGTGGCATGATGTTCACCGGGCCCGACCAGCATGGGCACGAAGCAGACGGCACCGAGACCGGGGACTTCTGCCGCTGGTGCTACGACCAGGGCGCGTATACCTACGAGACCACTATAGAAGAGATGATTGAGGACTGCGCACCGCGCATGGCGGAGCACATGGGCTGGTCCGTGGACGAATGCGCGTCGCTTCTGGGCGCCATCCTGCCGACGCTCCGCAGGTGGAGGGAGAGTGCCCGGCCGAACGAGTAGCGGCTACTTCCCGCGATGCTTGCGGCGCTTCCTTTCACGTCGGTCTTCCCAGTGAGAGCGCGCTTCATCCTGACGCCGCACCGCTCGCTCGCTTCGCAATTCATCCTTGACGCGCTCCCGCTCGCGAGCGAGCGCAAGTTGGGAGGCAGTCGATGACCCGTGCTGGTGCATCGCCTTAGCCGCCTCGCGCGCGCGGCGCTTGGGGTTACCAGGGATCCGCCCGGCACGTGGCCCAACAGGCTCCGTCTCCGCACTCAGGCGCAGGCTCAACCAACGTTCGAGCACCCACGTATAGACTTCTTCATTCGAAGGCTCCGCACCAAATACCACGCGCGCGACACGAAGCATGCCGTCTTCGACATGCTCGACCACGCCCACCCAGAACTGGCCGTCGTGATAGACCGTCAGGGTCGATGAGACCTCACTCTTTCGCATAGCCGCGTCCTCCTTCTATGTAGGGCTACGCGAAGAAGGGACAACCAAGGAGGCAGGTTACTGGCAGGCGGGTGCCCGCGGCCCGACTACCCGACGGGCGCTGTGTTTTTATCTTCGATAGATATCAGTATAGCGCTATGAAGCTCACTGCTAAAACTCCGCGGGGTGAGTCTCCCCATCATTCTCCGTAAACGTCGCATCCAGCATTATCGTCACCCGTTCGAGATTGCAGCGAGTCCAGGAAGTCGCGAATTGATTCCATGCCGTCACAACACAAGGCATAGTGCATCCACTTACCGCTTTTCGAACATGCAACAAAGCCCGCCTCACAAAGAAGCTTCATATGATGAGAGAGGGTGGATTGAGACATATCGAACGCCTCGAGAAGACCGCAGGCGCAGATACCAGGATTGTCGGCGACCGCCTCGAGAAGTGCAATGCGCCTGGCATCTCCGAGCGCTTTAAAGACCTTGAAGATCTCCTGTTCCGCACTTGGCGCATCGCGTTCGACACTTATGTCTTCCAAGTTCATCTTTTCGCCATCCTATGATATTCATCGGACCATGAACCCTAGGGTAGCATGGCGATCCGTCTTCGAGGGACGCGCGGGGCGTTCGGCACCCACTGGGTTTGCCAACCGCCCCAACACCATCTCTCGACCGTCATCTCGACGCCCGCCCCTATCCGCACTTCTCGTCTGTCGCCCTTCGGCCTTACACAATCTGCGCGATCTCCTCAACCGTTAGGAGCTTTCCCGCATTAACCGGTTTTCCATCCACTACGAGAGCAGGCAGCGTTAGAATTCCCGACTCCGCAATGCGAGCCATATCGGTGACGTACTCAACGCCGTCCTCCCCTAAGACGGCAACGGCGTTCTCGTACAGCTGATGGCACTTCCTACACCCAGTCCCCAGAACCTGCACAGTGCCGGACTTCACAGGACGCGGGACGATGCGGGCCCCCTCGCAATCGAAAGGCCTCCTTTTAAACATATCGTTAAGCAGTCCCATAATCGATCTCCTTTCCCGAGACTTGCCTATCGCCTACACGAACAGCGGCTGCAACATGTTGAACAGATAGCCACTCAGTGCCATGCCAAACACGCAAACGCCGATGAATACCACCATGAGCTTCGGCTTTATGACGCGGGACAGCATAGTGATGCTCGGCAACGAGAGCGTCGTCACACTCATCATGAGCGCCAACACGGTACCGAGCCCCACGCCCTTGAAATACAGGGCCTCTGCGATTGGAATCGTACCGAAGATATCCGCATATATCGGCACGCCGATAAGCGTAGCGATGATGACCGCAAGGGGGTTGCCCTCTCCCAGGAGGAATTCAATCGCCTCTTGGGGAATCCAGTTGTGAATGAGCGCCCCCACACCAACGCCGACCAAGATATAGGGGAATACCTTCCTGAAAGTGCCAGAGGTCTCTGCCCATGCCTGCGAGATTCGTTCACTGATAGCAAGGGACGAGATCCCTGTCTCCACTTCGGCCTCCCCGTACACAAACTCCTCGATCTGATCTTCCATGCTCAGGCGTTGAATGAGCGTTCCTCCGGCCACCGCAATCACAAGGCCGACCACGGTGTATATGGCTGCTATGCTCGGTCCGAATATGCTCATGACCAAAACGAGACTTCCCACATCGACCATCGGACTCGAGATAAGGAAGCTAAACGTCACACCCAACGGCAACCCCGCCCTTGTGAAGCCGATAAAGATGGGAATCGAGCTGCAGCTACAAAACGGCGTGACAGTGCCAAGCAGCGCCCCGACTATGTTGCCGGGAAGACCTTTAAAGCGGCCCATAATCTTTCGGCTTCTCTCCGGAGGAAAGTAGGTCTGAACATATCCGATGGCAAAAATCATCATCGTAAGCAAAATGACGATTTTCACGGTGTCGTAGAGGAAAAAATGAAGGCTCGCCCCGATGGGGGTCGAGACCTCAACTCCAAACAAAACCAGAAGATTCTCGAAAAGAGTACTGAGCCATTGCATCTTCAAAAGCTGCTCGAGCACGAATGCTCCAACCTGTTCCATGCCTTCTCCCTATCAAATCGAATTTTTTCGATTTGATAGTTAGTATAAAAAGTTGCCATCGTCGTGTAAAGATTCATATTGAAAAATTTCGATCTGTTGTGGCTGGATTGTGCAGGGAGACCTATACACCTCATGCTCGATCACGCAGTCGCCGAACACCTCAAATGTATTCGGTTTCGGCATGGAAGGCATGTGGAACCAGCGGTCCCAGCGCCGCTTTCCCTCCACGTCAGCACAGCAACCTTCACTTCACCTCAATTTGGGGACTGGCACTTATTTGAGAGCGGAGGCTGCAGACTCGTGCGTGAGTTCGTGGCCTGCACAGAGCGTAGGTCCAGGCTATAGCCGCGGTATCCATAGAGACCGCTGAGGCTCGCAGCTTCCGTGCTCGTTCTATCGATCGCGCTTCTTTATCTTGGGGGTGAAACTCACCACATAAGGGAACAGCCGCCCTGGCAGGAGCGGCTGTTCGTGCGGGTTTCACCCCACCAACTCTGTTCCAGGAGGGCGTACGCCTCCCAAGTCGCTACCAGTATACCCGCTTTCCGGCGCCCCTGCACGCCACCCGCGGGGTTCTGGGCGGCGCCGGGCTACGCGAGCTCGGCGCCGTTTTACAACGCCGCCGCAAAGGAAGGCCAATCATCAAGGCAGGCCAATCAATCTAAATAACGAAGAACCTAGCCCTGATTTCGAGAACTGAGCACAAGGGCAATCGACCATCTTCATATCGGGTTTCAGCAGCTTATATCCCATGTGAACTCAAACAGTCCCCACCAATGTTACAACCCGTTGCTTGCGGCAACGGGCCATCTGCAGGCAGCACTGCGGTAACGTAGGAACCGGACGAGAAAAGGGACCCGCCATGCTGAACGAGAGCATCCATGCCCTCAGGAAATCGAAGGGCTTCTCGCAAGAGGAGCTCGCGCTCAAGCTGAGCGTGGTTAAGGCAGACGGTTTCACCGCGTATGCGTCACGTTTTTCGTATTCCAAAGTCACTTTTTAAAGTAGATGTCTTTCAAATTCGACAAAACAGCAGGTCAGAAATAGCTCAAAGATGGTGATACTCGCGGTTTTCTGATTTGAGTACGAAAAACGGCACCTGTTGTCATTTAGGGCGGCTGCTGGCTGTATACACGATGGCGGAAAACACCTCAAAGAAGGCAGTCGCCTATAAGCACGCTCCACACAAACGGTCCCTCGCACGCACGGAACGAAGCATGTCGTTTTACACGCTCGACCATGCCCGCCCACAACCAATCATCGCGATAGGTGGTCAAGGTCGATTAGCCCTCGTTCTTGCATATAACCGCGAGCTACTTCTACACAGAACCGCGCAAAGAGGAGCGAAACGCTGGCCCAGATTAGCGTCCCTTCTCATCCCCCATATCCCTAAGCATCGATGACACTCTTTGCGCCATTTCATCGGTGGCCTCACGGATAACGGCTATCCAGCGAGCCGGACCGTCCTCATCGCCCTTCCCTTCGCTCGGCGGCAGGTCCTCGCAGACGGCAGCGGAGATTCCCGTCTCCGCTTCGAGCACGTCGCAGGCGCTCGTGATCGCCATTAGAGGGGTTTTAAGCTCATGGGAGGCGGAGAGGACAAACTTCCTCTCGCGCTCGCGAGCCTCCATAACGGGTCGCAGCGCCCGTGTTGTCGCGAAAGCCGCCACCGCCGTTGCACACAACACGATGACCGCTCCGGAGGAGATACATCGGAGGATGAGTGAGGCAGCATATTCGCCATGGGGCGTCACGTCGAGAAACGTGTAGACGCGCATCTCAGTTGGAGCAGCCTCGACCGCCGCAACGCTTCCGTTCGAGACCGTCACGGCACCATCCTGGGCACCGAGTGGCTGCCAAAGACCGATCCACCTGCGCCCGTCAAAAGAGAAAGGCTGGCTCCCGGCCTCATCGCGAAGACGCACAAGCTGTGCCGCACCGCTTTCGGAGAGACGATTGACGGCCGCCGCTCCTCCGCATTCCACCGCGAGCATCTTGTCCGACTCGTCAACAGCGACCCGACACCATGAAACGTCGGGGCCGGCAACGACCAAACCTGATGTCCCATCAGCCCCAATACCCGCACCGGCCTGCTCGATGTCGAAGGGCTGATTCGAGAGCTCCTCGAGTATATGCCTTCGCATCGTCATATCCGCATTGATGAGCGGAACCGCGAGTAGCGTCATGCACGCTGCGGTGCACAAGGCAATGAGGACGGCGGAAACCACGACGATGCGGCGGCGAAACGCCGCGAGATCCCTAGGCATCTTCATGCTTGGCCTCCAACGCGTAGCCGATTCCACGAATGGCGCGAATTGAAACCGGGGCCCCGAGGGCGACGATCTTGGAACGCACCAGCGAGACCTGCGTCTCGATCCTGCCGGCGCTCGCCTCTCCTTCGGCACCCCATGCAACGGCCGAAACCTGCTCCCTATGCACCGGAGTCCCCGTATGGCGCATCAACGCTTCGAGCACCAGGCCCTCCTTGGGCGTAAGAACGCAAGACTCCCCACCATATATCAGCTCACGGGAATCGGGCGCATAGGACATACCCAGCGCCTCAATTGCCGTAGACGGGTCCGTGCCACCGCGCCGTCTGAGGACGGCTCGCAGTCTCGCAAGAAGTTCCTCGACATGGAAGGGCTTGGCAAGATAATCGTCCGCGCCGAGGTCCAGGCCACGCACCCGGTCGCGCACGTCGCCGCGGGCCGTGAGCAGGATGACGGGCGCGGCGTCACCACGTGCGCGCAACTCAGATAGAACGGAAAGGCCGTCCTTGCCGGGCAGCATGATATCGAGCACCACGGCATCTACAGGAGCCACAGCAAGACGCGCGAGCGCCGCCTCGCCATCCGGCACCGCCTCCACTTCCCACCCGGCGAGCTCGAGCGCCCGGGAAAGCGGCTCCCGGATGAGCCGGGCATCCTCTACCAGCAAAAGCCTCATATAAGCCCCTCTACAAGGGCGGCGCGAACCACCTCGGCCCGCGCCGCCGCAACAGTCCGTCGCGCCTATTCCGCGACGTCGGCGAATACCCGCACATCGGGCACGGGCGCCACCTCGACGCCGTCCTCGACCCAGCGAACAACATCGAACTCCATGCCCCCATCGGAACGCGGCGCCGCTTCGCCCAAGCCGATCACGATTCCGCGGGTCCCAGGCGCCTCTTCATCGGCAACGGCAGACGCGGGCGAGAGCATCCCGAGAGCCGCAAACACCGCCACGGCCAAACCCGCAGCAGCCAGTGCCAGCTTGCCCATATTCTTCATCTTCACCCTCCAAACATACAGCGTCCATGACGCACGGCTAGGATTGGAGATCTCCATGACCTCATGGTAGAAGGCGAAGCTTTAGGATTGCTTTACATCTGGAAATAGGGAATGCAATTTTTGGCAGCGCCAGCGAACAAGCATGTCATAGTATAGAACAGATGTTCGTGTTTTATGCTACTATAGAGACAGCGACATGGGCGGTGCCCTCCGAGTCCTTGCAGGGGGTTAGGAGGGTTCCCATGGCGAAGTTCACCGCGCTGCTGCTCGCAGCTTCCGTGCTCGTTCTATCGATCGCGCTTCTTTATCTTGCCGCTTTCTAGCGGCCAAGGGGTGAAACTCGCCACATAAGGGAACAGCCGCCCTGGCAGGAGCGGCTGTTCGTGCGGGTTTCACCCCACTACACAAACTCCAGGAGGGCGTACGCCTCCCTAGTCGCTACCAGTATACCCGCTTTTCCGGCGCCCCTGCACGCCACCCGCGGGTTTCTGGGCGGTGCCGGGCTTCGCGAGCTCGGCGCCGTTTTACAACGTTGCCGTCAACGCAGGTCAATCACTTAAAAGACGAAGAACCTAGACATCCTTCCCATCCATTCCCGTCGGCATTTTTCATAGCCTGCCATTATCATTTTGCCAAGTTTTATTGTCGTTGTTATCCTTTCACTGACAATAAAACTTGGCAGAATTGAGGATGACATGGACAGAGATGAAATCCTTGCAAGAAATCGTATGGACAACCGACACCTTGATGAGCGGGACCACAGGTTAGCTGACGAAGCGAGCGCTTGGGGGGTGATAGCCTTAACGGCTGCCGTTGCCGTGATCTTTCTCATCCGATTGCTCACAAAGGGTGGGAATTCATACGACCTCCTCGCCATCCTGTTCGCATACCTCTCCGCAGGGAGCGCGTACAAATGGAGCAAAACAAGGTCGCGCTGGGTGTTCTTGACATCCGCTCTATACACGGCCCTCGTCGTGACCTGGCTATGTGCCTACGCGTTGTTGGGCTGATGCCACTGTGAAGGAATCGCTGACACTTAAAAACTCACTGCGAGAGGCTCGAAAGCAACGTGGACTCTCGCAGGCACAACTTGCCGAGTTGACGGGGGTATCCCGAAACACGATCAGCTCCATCGAAACGGGACAGTTCAATCCTACAGCCAAGCTTGCGCTCGTCCTCTGCATTGCGCTCGACAAGAAGTTTGAGGAACTGTTTTATTTCTAGGCGCCTGTGGAGCAGGTTATCCCCCTCGGCGCAAACGGCGATGTTTCCTGCGATGGAACCGAGCCGCTCACACCCCCTTTCACGCACCTCATTGACACGTTGCGAACATCTATAAAAGCACTATACGAGTCGAGCGTAATCTTGCGACTGATGGAAGATGTGGGCGATGACCACGTCGTCGCCGCGCACCGTATAGAGCAACGTATATCTCATCACGGAGGCGTGCCGGTATCCCCTTGCAGCAAGCTCAGGCAGATGGCATAGGCTGCATGCATCGGGATGGCTCCGAACGCTTTCCACCTTGGCATCGAACTCCGTCATGAAATGATGGGCAGCCTGAGGACTCTTCACTACGTTGACAAGGTAGGAGACGATATCGCGGTACTCGCGCTGCGCCTCGCGAGCAATCGATAACCTATAGCCCATATTCTTCCCTGAGCTTCGACGCGAAGACGTCGTACTCATCCACCTCGCCGTTCTCGATTTCCTGCTCCGCGAGCAGAATCCGAGAAAACAGGCGCGCCTTCGCGACCTCATCGCGCTGAGCAGCCCACTCTTCTGCCGACAAACAATGAAATGCCTCGTAACCGTTACGTGTCACCGTAACATCGCGCTCTCGATTGACAAGTGCGGTAAAAGCCGCGGTGTCCTTCATATCGCGAACCGGGACTGCGATAGCCATATGCACCCCTTTCAAGTTGTGGCCTAACTATACCACGCTCATCAATAGAAGCAGCAGCGGCCAACGGCGGTACCCATCTACGCCCTGCGAACCGGATGCCTGATCACCGTCTTGAGCTTCTCGGGCGCGGTGCGGCGGGCGTCGTTGAGATAGATCTCGTGATGGAGGCGCTCGTCGGAGAAATCCTCGACATAGCCCTGCTCCTCGGCGAAATCGCACATGGCTTCGACGGTCGCCGGCTCGTCGTCATACGGCCCGACATGCAGGCACTGAACGCACAGCCCCTCCTCAATAATGAGCAGCTCCACCATCGAGAAATCCCGCTTCTTCTTGGCGGCGGCCTCCACGACGGCCCATTCGAACTCCTCACGCGTCACGAACTCGGGCACACGGATGGCGGATATCCAGTTGAAGTCCTCCTTGCGCGCATAATCCACACCCAGCACGCCGTCCTGCCACCAAAAACCCTCCAGCGGCGGCACGACGAAGTCGAAGTATCCCTCGATGCGATGGTCGCCTTTCTTGGACATCTTGATGGTATACGCCACGCCGTAGAGCGCCTCGAGCGCACCCTTGTACGCCCCGCCCTCCTCGTTAGGGTCACCATGGCCACGGACGGCGATGAACGTCATCGCAGGAACCTCGACGAGCATCGGCTTCTTGGGCGGAAGATAGAACTCCTTGTATTCCTTCTTGTAGTCGAACGCCATCGCAATCCCCTCTCCCGAACAACGATAGGCCTATGATAGACGAACATATGTTCTTGTCAATGCGGTTCGGCAGATTATGTTGCGATTCGCCTAGCGCCCCTTCACGGCGTACGTCGCCCAGAAGGTCGGAATGTTCAGGTCGTGCAGCCTACCTTCGCCATAGGTGTCCTCGTAGCAGTCGACCAGCTGGAAACCGGCTTGCAGCTGGCCACGGATCTGCTCCTCCAGCGTGTGCGAGAACTGGATGCCGTCCTCCACGGGGTCGAGCGCCGCCATGTGGTCGGGATTCTTCAACGGGTTGAACGGCAGGCTGTACACCGCCCGCTCCTCTTCGGGGTAGTCGAACACGTATCCAAAGCCGTTGTCCATGCCCGCCAACAGGCGACCGCCGGGCTTCAAAATGCGATAGCACTCGCGCCAAAGCGGCTTGACCTCCTCTATGTAGCAGTTCGAGACGGGATGGAAGATAAGGTCGAACTCCCCGTTCGCAAAGGGAAGCGGACGGGACATGTCGCCTCGAACGATCTCGATCTCATACCCCTCGCGCTCGGCGACCATCCGCTCGGATTCCAGCTGGCTGAGCGTGTAATCGAACACGGTGCACCGCGCCCCGAGGGCGGCGAAGACGGGCATCTGCTGACCGCCGCCGCTGGCGAGACCGAGTACGCGCAGACCGGACAGGTCGCTCGGATACCATTCGCGCGGAACGGGTTTGGTGGGGGTCAGCAGCATGCGCCACTCGCCCTGCCGGGCTTCGAGGTATTCCTCATGGCTCAAAGGGGTGCCCCACTCCCAGCCCTGCGAGTTCCACCCGTCGATGGCGTGGGCGTTCACATCGGCGTAAGTCTCTCTGGTTATATCCGTCACAAACAGATCCTTTCGATTCGGGACGCGGTATCGGCTATGATACGTCGACACCCTCCATGCGCAGCAGGCCGAGGCGCACGAGCAGCGTCTCGCACACGCGGAGCCAGTAGAGAGCACCGAGCAGCGCGACGGCGTACAGGATGATCGAGCCCTGGAGAAGCGACCTCGCAATCCATACGAGAATGAAAGGCGGCGACATGAGCAGCGCGAGTGCCGCCAAGACGGCGACAGCCCTCCCCGCCCCGCCAAACGGCGCCCATTCGAACTCCGCCCCGCAAGCGCACCGCCTCGGCATGACGCCGAGCTTGAGGGGCAGCCTCCGCCCGCAACGGGCGCATGTCATCTTCAGCATCATCGACCTCCGTTCACGACCCGTCAACCCCGCTCGACGATCGCTCCGTAGCCCGTGTGCGGCAGGTACTCCGCCACGAGCCTCTCGCCATCGTCGACGTAGCCGGAGAACACCGTGAGGTCGACGACCTCACCGGTCTCGTCGTCACGTATCGAAACGCCCCGGCGCTCGCTCGGGACGTCCGCGCCGCCGTGGGCGCGACCGATCGCGACGCCCTCGATCCTGAGGTAATCCCCGTCGATAATCCGGGGTACGTCGAGGAGGACGGTGACGAGGAAGCCCGCCGTAGCGACCGCCACGACCATCGGAACGATGTTCAAGACCCTCAGGAACAGGACGTCGTTCCTACCGCTGAAGCTCTTCCTCACCTCGTCCGGGCTCCGGAAGACGGCATCGATGAAGTCCCTTTTGCGCACGAGGTGCGAGACGCAAAGGGCAAACGCGACGAGGAAGACCAAGGATCGCATCGCGAGCCTGAAGACGGCGTATTCCATCACCCGCTCACCTCCAACCCCGACAGGACCTCGGCACGCAGGCGCTCCATGCGGGGCGTGAGCGGCTCGAGGGAGGCATCGGCAGCCAGGCGCGCCGCCTCATCGGCAGACCCGTGCAGCAGCTCGTACTCGGCGAGGTAGAGCTGCCAGTTCGCGCGCTGCTGATGGCAGTCGGCCGCCGCAATGCGCTCGCGCATGCGGGCGGCGTCGGCGGCGTCGCGCTCGGCGGGCGGGCGAACCAGGACGGCGAAGTCGGCGATCTGGGAATCGATGACGACGCGGTTGCGCGAACCCTCCTTGAAGCTCGTGCGGAACGCCGAGAGCCTGGACAGCGTGTCGCGCGCGCCGTCGAGGTCGCCGGTGTCGACGCGGCTCAGAAACTCGACCTGCATGACGCGAAACCACCTTGGATTGTCCGCGCGCTTGAAGGAGACGGACCCGAGCCGACTCAGCGCGCCGGCGCTGTCGAGCTCGAGGTAATCGCAATACGCGAGCCCGATGGCGATGGTGTTCGCGGAGCGGCCGAAGCGGTCGCGCGCAGAAAGGACCTCGAGCACCGCGCGATAGCGCGCAGGGTCGCAATCCTGCGACACCACCTCGCCCAGCTTGACGAACAGAGACGCCATGCGCACGCGTGAGATGAGCACGATGGCGAACAGGAGGGCGAAGCCGAAGAAATAGAGCGCGACGTGGCCCCTCTCGATAAACCAGATCATCGCGACGACGTTCGCGATGACCAGCGCGATGGCCTGTGCTTTAATCGAGCGCAGCCGCCTGAGGTACGCGGCCACGGTCCCCTGCGCATCCAGGCCCCAGTACGCGGAGCACCCATCCCCCGTCGGCGACACGCTGTCGATACGGCTGGGCCCCGGCGTCCGGGCTGGCGGGGTCGGAAGGCTACCCATAGCGGTCATCTCCTCCTACAAGCTGCGACGTTCAAGCCACCGTGATCATTTGCAGGCGCGCGGGGCGCCGCATCGCCGTGCACGCCGCACCGCTGTGCCACCGGCATGGGCCACGTTCCCCAAAGCGCCCCGCCCTCACATCCTCATGCGTTCGAGACTGGGATACCCACGACGAAGCGCCGCGTTGTACTGGCTCTTCAGGCGGCCCGCCTGCAGGTACCAAGCGGCATAGAGGGCGACCCCTTCGACCGCGAGCATCGCCGCGAGCACGAAGGGCGACGTCCTCGTCATGAGCAGCATCGCGTCGAAGGCGGCGAAGAGCGCCAGCACGCCGGCCGTCGCCCTCGTGCGCTCCTCAACCTGTCTGCGCAACTGGCAGCGAATGCCTTCCAGCTCCATCTCCGTATAACGCGCCGCGACGATGCCTTGGCGAACGCTTTCGTCCATATGCGCGATGCAAAAACGGATCACGGGACCCTCCATCCCCTAGTCGACGAACCAGAACCACGCGAAGAATACGAGATACGGAACGCTCAGCAGGTACAGCACGGAGATGAACACGATCATCCCGGCTCGGGCGGGCGAACCATCGCGCGCTCGACGCAGTTCGCGCACCGTCAGGACGATAGCGGCGACGAGCACGACGACCGCCAGGACGGCCATGCCCATCAGCATCAGGGCGATGCCGACGCTCAACGCCATGACCGGCGCCATGAGCAGGGCGAACCCGCAGCCACCTGGACTGTAGAGGTTGCCGGCCGCAGCTCGGCGAGCGCGACGGCGCGCACGGGGCGCATGCGTTGCGCTCGTGGGATTCCGCATATCGAAAAGCATGGCCCGCCCCTACTCGATCGGATCGCCCGCGGTGGCGGGGCCGTCCACGTCGCGCGCCCCCACGAGGGTGCGGGTCTTGGGATACCAACGCACCTCCGCCATGGGCTCGTCGAGCACGAGGGCGACCTCGGGCCAATCGGACGCGTTCACGCTGAGGCGCGCATCGACCTGGCCGTTCGCGACCGACTCGCCGTCCTTGTAGAGCGATACCTCGAAGGTGGTCGGCGTAAGCATGGCGCCGCGGCCGCGCGGGCGGTTGATCTCGGCCTCGTAGAAAGCGAAGGTCTCCTGCTTCCACCCGCCGTTCAGGTCATCGAGCATCTCGCTGCAGGAAAATGCGCCCCCGACCATCGCGATGCCCGCCATCACGCCGCAGAAGAGCACGGTCGCCGCGGCGCCGGTATGGTTATAGCTGATGGGATCCTTCTTGCGATGGCGGCGATAGATAAACGGAATCGCCAGGAACACGATGGTGAGCACGATGCCGAACGCTCCGGTGCTGTCCGCCGATGACAGCGCTCCCATGCCGAAGAGGAACGGCAGCACGTAGCAGAAGAAGCCCAACGCGATACCGCGCACCTCGCGCGCAAGCGCCCGCTGGTCGACATGCTTCTTGTGGATCGTCTGCAGGTAGAGGCAGGGGGTGAAGACGGCCATCGATATGCCGAACAGCAGAAAGCCGACTCCGACCGAAGCGCGGTTGTACAGCGCCACCGCGCCCACGCTCGTGGCGAAGCGGCTGTAGACCAGCGCGGCGAACCCGATAAACAGGAAGACGCACCCCACGAGAAGAAAGGGCGCCTGCTTGCGGTTCGCGGTAGTGGTTATGCGCGCCATGCGTATACCTCGTCTTATGCTCGCGGCGCCCGAATCCGTCGCCGAGTTGATGTTCAGACGAATCTAGCATAGGGCACATTAACCTATAGCAACGGTTCGGTAAGCGCGCGGACCCTAGATCGGGAGCAAGCGCTTTTCAAGCTAGAACCTTCAGCTGCACAGGGTGAGACGACGCGAATGAGGCCTCTGACCCCCGAAGTGAGTGGATAAGACAGCAATCCAGAAGTATGCTGCACCGTGGCGCAGCGCCCAACTGGTCAAACGGCAGGCGAATCTGCCGTAGTTTATAGGTCTACTTGCCTTGAAGGGAAAAATCCACTCACTTCGAGGGTCAGAGCCATAAAGAACACCCTACCAACTCACCGAGAACCCCGCGAAGGCGCCCCATCGCCGCTTCGGCGCCTCGACTTGACCGCACGTCAAGGGAAAACCCGCCTCCTCGCACTCAGCAGACGCCGTCTTCGCATCATCAAGCGTTCTCCCATGCGACCCGACCATGCGAAATGGCATCGAACGCGGGAACGCCCAAGGAAGGCGGCACCCGGAGCAGCAGGCGCCCAGCGGGACCCAATGCCCACGATCGGCGAGCGCCACCGCTCTTGCCGCGCTGCGCTAGGGAGGCTCGCGCGCGGAAGGAACGCTCATGCGGCGATACCGCGCTCAAACGCCCGCCGACACGCGCGCCGGCCGCGCAAGACGGTTGCGGCACCTCCTCATCCGCTCCTCCCTCCGCGCCTCCAGGAATCATCGCGATGCATGCCGCTCAACCGACTATGCCAACTATTCGGCGCACTCACGTATTGTTAGCAGAGGGAGATATCGCAAACCGGTCCCTCGCGTACCGAAACCACTCAAGAAAGCGAGGTGAGGACATGGGAGTTTGGACTGCATTGGCTGCGCGCCGGGCAGGCGGCGGGGGTGCCCCTTCGCACGACGCGTCGCGAGGCGCAGCGCGCGCTTCGATAGAGTCGGAGGCCAATCGGCTCGTCGAAGCATACGCGGACACGATCCTGCGCGTGAGCTACACCTACCTGCACAGCACGCAGGATGCCGAAGACATCTGCCAAGACGTCCTCCTCAAGGCCATCAACCGTGCGGAACGCTTCGAATCGACGGAGCACGAGCGCGCCTGGATCATCCGCGTCGCCATCAACGCCGCGAAAGACCTCCTCAGGCGCCAGTCGGGACGCGCGACCGTCGCGCTCGACGACATCGCCGAGCCCGTAGCACCGGCGCGGGCAACCGAGCACGAGCTCGAGGCCCGCTCGGAGAGCGTCCTGGAACGCGTCATGGCCCTGCCCCTGGAATACCGCGAGGCGATCTACCTCCACTATTACGAGGGCTATTCCATCAAGCAGATCGCCGCCATCGTCCATGCATCCGAATCGGCCGTGGCAACGCGACTCAGCCGCGGCCGCTCCAAGCTTCCCCCCGCCCTGGAAGGAGTTCGACATGAGCTCGACCTTTGATCCCACTTCCTATCGATCCGACCTCGACCAGCTCTCCTTCTCCGACGAGCAGAAAGCGCGCATGGCGGCACGGCTCGCAGAGGCGGCGAGCGGCACCGCAGAAGCAGCCGTCCAGCCCGAACCCGCAGCGGGCAAGATCCTGGAGCTGCACAGCGCCGACGGCATGCGCGACGCAGCACGGCGCGCATGCCGCCCGAAGGCCCGTCGCAACGGCGCCCGCCGCATCGCGGCGGCGCTCGGCATCGCCGCCCTGCTCACCATAGGCGGGGGCACCGCCTACGCCACGGGGACGCTCGCCCGTGCGGCGGACTCCCTCGCCACCGTCTTCGGCGCGGGCCCCGCGCAGACCGAGCTCATCGACCGCATCGGCCGGCCGATCGGCGCCAGCTGCACGAGCAACGGCATCACCATCACGGCCGACGCCATCATCGGCATGCGCCACGCCTACGCGGTGGTCTACACCATCGAGAAGGACGACGGGACCGCGTTCGACGAGCTCACGATGAACGAGAACGGCGGCTACAATCTGTTTCTCGAAGGCGGCGGCAGCATCAACGCGCTGACTGCTTTGCGCCTTGGTGTGAATGGCGGCTACGGCAGCTCCCACACCTTCGACGCCGATCCTGCAGACAACGCCATCCAACTCGTTGAGATGATGAGCCTCACCGGCTCCGGCGCCTCGCTTGTAGGCGAGACGCTTCACTTCGACGCCAGCAAGCTCCTCTATTTCCCCGAGGGCAAGCAGGCGGACGGACGAGACCTTCCCGCGGAGGCCATCGCCACCGGCAATTGGAGCATGTCCTTCAAGATCGACTACGAGGACCTCTCCGTCGATCTGCCCGCAGGCCAGACGTTCACCATCAACGGCAACAGCGCCGTCATAAACGAGCTCGCCATCTCCCCGCTCGGCGCGGACGTCACCTACACGGTCGATGCCGTGGACGGCCCCTCCGAACCCACGGGCCGCGAGACCGACTCCGAGAACCGCGCGGGACACGGCGACTTCACGGTGACCTTCGCCGACGGCACCACGCAGGAGCTTGGCAGCGGTTACGGATCCTGGCAGGAGAGCGGCAAGACCGTCGTTCAAAAGACCTACTTCTTCAACCAGATCCGCGATGTCGACGATATCGACAGCATCGCCATCGGCGACCTGACGATTCCCATCAAGTAGGCACGCCATACGAGCGAGCATCGCAGCATTGCGCAGAACGAGGCCGCGCTCGGCATCCCCCAAGGGAGCCGGGCGCGGCCTCCGCTGTGTTCTGCCGCCTCAAATGGGGGACAGTCCCTTTTCTGAGGCGGCGGCGATCCCGCAACGGCCTCGTCGTGGGAGGGCGCGGCGCCACGACAAGCCGGCCTTGCGGCACCGCGCCCCAAGACCTCAAAAAAGTGCCTGTCCCCCATTTGAGGTAGTTGACGCCTTATACTATGCATCGTATAGTATCGGTCGAAGGGAGGTATCATGGATGCTCAAATGAAGCGCGGCTTCCTCGAGATATGCGTGCTCGCGTCGCTCCAGGGACGGGACTCCTACGGCTACCAGATCGTGAAGGACGTACCCGACATCCTGGGACTCACCGAGTCGACACTGTACCCGCTGCTCAAGCGCCTCGAGAAGGCCGAGTGCCTGACCGCCTACTCCGTGGAGCACAACGGCAGGCTACGCAAGTACTACCGGCTCATGCCCGCCGGCGAGGAGCGCATCGCCGAGTTCCTCTCCGAGCAGGCGGACATCATGTCGATCTACGATTTCGTGAAACGAGGTGCACACGCATGACCAAGCAGGAATTCCTATCCGAGCTCGAGCGGGCGCTGGGCAAGCTGCCGCACGCCGAAGTCGAGCAGGCGCTCGCGTTCTACGACGAGGCCATCAGCGATCGCATGGAAGACGGCCTTTCCGAAGCCGAGGCGGTGGCAGGCCTGGGTTCGATCGATGAAATCGCGGCGCAGATCACCGCCGAGACCCCGCCCATCCCGCGCGCCATCGCACGGGCCAACACCGGCAGCCGCACCCTGAACATCGTTTTGCTCGCGGTGTTCTCCCCCATCTGGGTGCCCGTCGTGCTTGCGCTGGCTGCAGCGGCGCTCGCGGTGTACGTTGCGATCTGGGCGGTCATAGCGTCGCTGTGGATCGTCGACGCGGTCCTCGTGCTCATGCCCTTCGCGGGAATCGCCGCGCTCGCCTCGGCCTTGAGCGGCGGGATGCCGCTGCCCGGCGTCTTCGTCCTCGGCCTCTCGCTCGTGTCGAGCGGCTTCGGGCTCGTCGCCTCCTTCGCCGTGTTCTGGGCGAGCAAGCTGCTCTTCCAGGCAACGCGAGCTTTCGCGCGCTGGGTCGTGAGCCTTTTCGTGCGCGTGAGCGGCACAGATGACGGCGACACGTCCAATCGCGCAAAGACCCACGGTGCCCCGAGCATGCCCTCGGCCGCCGAGAGCACCCACCCCGGCCACGACACCCTCCCGGAAGGAGGCGTCCACAATGCGTAAGGCGCCCAAGATCATCCTCATCACCGCCGCGGCGCTCATCGGGACCGGAACCGCGCTCTCGTGCGGCGCTTGGGCGGCGGCCGGATTCGATACGGCACGTTTATCCACCGTGAACTACGACTAGCATCAGACCGTGAGCGCGCTCGAGGACGAAGCCGCCTCACCGCACGGACGCATCGTCATCACGTCCGAATTCGAGAACGTCCGCCTCGAACCCGCCCGCGGAGACGCCATCGAACTCGAATACTGGACGGGAAACTGCCAGAGCGTCTCCGTCGAGGACACGGACGGCGTGCTCAAGGTCGACGTCGACTCGAAACCCATGGAGGGCGTCATGATCGACCTCTCCCCTGCCGAGGCCGGCGGCATCGACGACACCACGACCGTGGTTCGCGTGCCCGCATCGTTCACCGGCGAAATCGAGGTGCATTCCGATTCGGGCGACGTCGTCGCGGCTGACGTGCACGGGCTCGCCGGCCTGTACGCCTCCACCAGCAACGGGAGCCTCGTTACGAAGAACGTCTCCGCCGCCAAGCTCGACGCGATCAACGAGAACGGCGACACCTTGCTCTCCGGCGTCGAGAGCGAGGCGATTCTCGCGACCAACTTCAACGGCGACATCTCGCTGGGAGGTGCCACGGCACGCAAGGCCCAGATCGTAAACGAGAATGGCGACATCATGTTGGTGGACATGGCGCTGCAGGATGACCT
>DBFEBE010000138.1:0-5618 GCA_048318985.1 Collinsella sp. | reverse complement strand
CGCACCATATCGGAAACGAGCAGGGCCTGGTTCGCCAGGGGAACCGATGCCGGGACCCCCAGCCACGCGGCGACGAGGCGTTCGCGCGCGGCGGGGGTTCGGAACGCGAGCGCCCCGAATTCCATGCGCGCGTCGACCCCGCCCGGAAGGCTCAGCGAGCCCTCCCCCGAGGAGACGCAGGCGAGAACCTGCTCCACATGGCGCATCTCGATGCGGGCATCGGGGGCGAGCCGCTTGTGCGCGAGGCGCACCATGCGCCGCGCGAGCGCAAGCTCCGCAGACGCCATGCGGGAGGCGTCGACGACCATGAGGCCGTCATCGCTTCTCAGCGTGCACGTCCTCAGGGCGGCGGAGGCGAGATGCGACATAAACGCATCCTCCTCCCCCAGGATGTCGCAGGTCGCCCCGATAGCGCGCTCGATCTCGGGATTCCTCTCGCGCGCCTTCGGAACCACCCGATGGCGCACGTAGTTGCGCAGGTAGGATATATCCCCGTTCGACTCGTCCTCGCGCCAGGGGATCCCGGCCACTTCCAGGTAGCGGCACAGGTCCTCGTGCGTTCGGTCGATGAGGGGCCTCACGATGATGTTGCGGCGGCGGGGGATGCTCGATAGCCCCGCCGGCCCCGAGCCCTTGATGGCATTCATGAAGAACGTCTCGGTACGGTCCGAGGCCGTGTGCGCCGTGAGGATGCGTGCCGCGGATCGGGGCGTGCCGGCCTGCTCGGAGAGCTCGCGCACGTACCGCCGGGCAGCAGCGTATCGGACCTCGCGGGCGGCCGCCTCGAGATTCGACGCCCCCAGATCGGAAAAGTCCGCGTGCTCGATGCAGAGCGGCAGGCCGAACCGTTCGCAGAGCTCCCTCACATACTGCTCGTCGCCGTCGGATGCGTCCCCGCGCAGGTGATGGTTCACGTGCAGGACGTGCAGCCGCTCGCGGGCTATGCGAGCCGCGCCGCGGCCGTCCGCTATATCCAGCCTGGAGGTGCACGCCATGACGAGCAGCGCCGTCGAGTCCGCTCCTCCTGATACCATGAGCACCACGGGCGCCGCGGCGGGCGGAGCTCCTGCGGCGGAAAGGGCGGATGCCGTCCTGTAGTACTGCGCGACCGTCGGCATATCTCATCTCCCGTCTTATCGTCCGCCCATATTGTATCCGCACGAAAGGTCGTACGCCGCATGCCTTCTTCACGGGACAGACTGCATCTCTACGTTCTCGCCAGCGGATCGAAGGGCAACTGCTCCATCGTCGCCGGACCCGACGGCCTCGTCATGGTCGACGACGGCCTCCCGCGACGCGAGGTCCTTTCGCGGATGGGGGCATGCGGGCTGAGCCCCCATGACATCCGGGCGCTGGTCCTCACCCACGAGCACGGGGACCATACGGGAGGCATCGCCGTCCTGCACCGCGCCTTCCCCATGGAACTCTTCGCATCCGTCGGCTCCACCGAGATGCGCCGCGCGCTTCGGGAACTGCCGTTTCACCACTTCATCCCGGGCGAGAAGCTTGAGCTCGCCGGGATGGTCGTCGACACGTTCCCGACCTCCCACGACGTCGCGAACCCCGTGGGCTTTCGCTTCTCTCGCAATGGAGATGCCATCGGTTACGCCACGGACACCGGGATGATGACGGACGCGATGCGCGAGGGGCTGCGGGACGCCCGCATCGTCGCGCTCGAGTCCAACCATGACGCCTCGATGCTCAGATGCGGCCCATACCCACGCTATCTGCAGGATCGCATCAGCTCGGATCGCGGCCATCTCTCCAACGAGCAGGCGGCGCGGGCTGCCGTAGAGGTCGTGGGGGAGCGGACCGAGCATGTGGTCGCCATGCACATATCTCAGGAGAACAACAGGCCGAGTCTCGCGGTGAGAGCGCTCGCCGCGGCGCTCGGGGCGAACCTTGACGATGAGATCGGTTCGTCCGCGACCCTTTCCCGAGACGGGGACGCGGCGGACCTGCACATACGCGCCGCAGGGCAGAATCGCCCGATTGCGATCTTGTGACGTCGCCGAGCGGGCCTCGGGAAGAGCGATCGATCGGAGAGACTCGCCTCGCACGCAAAAGGGAGGGTGCAGGTCATGCACCCTCCCTCAACGCCCCCATGTTCCCGGCGGCAGACGCGGGCTGTAGATGCTCGCTAGTCGATAGCGATCTTGGTGACGTTCTTCTTCTCCACGATCTTGGGGACCGCGACCGTGAGGATACCGTCCGCATAGCGGGCGGACAGCCCCTCCGAAGAGGCGTCCTTCAGGTAGACGCCGCGCGTGGCGCTGTAGGACGTGAACTCCTTCTGCAGGTAGTTCTTGCCCTGGTCCTCCTCTTTCTCCTCGACGTTCACGGAGATGGAAAGACGACCCTCGTTGAGCTCGACGTCGATGTCGTCCTTGGATACGCCGGTGAGGTAGGCCTTGACCTCATAGGCATCGCCCTTGTCCTCGACATCGATGGGGAACGCCTTGCTCGAAAGCGGTGCGGACGCGAAATCCATCATGTCATCGAACGCGTCGAGCAGGGAGGCGGGGGTTGCCGGACGAAGACCGAACACCGAACGATACGGAACCATGCTTGCCATAACGACCACTCCTTTGGCGTTGCGCTGCACCCGCTCATGCGGATGGAGGCTTCTCTTGACGCTTGTAGTTATTCCCTCGGCCCCTCGCTTTAAACCACGTTTGGAAGATTTTTTAAGCGTCATATCATCATCAAATCTAAGTCGTATGTACTTAAGTTTTTAAAGCATCTGGCCACATGGGATACGGAGTCGGACGACAGGACACGCGGTCAAAATGGGAAGGCATCCCGTTTTTGTGTCGCAAACCTATTGAACAGATACGAATTACACGTCCCCCATACAATGTGCTCGTGACACCTCGATCCAAGGCGGCCCGATGAACGATAACAACGAACCGGCTCGCCCCATGCGCGACGATGCCGCATCCGCTCGGGACGGCGGGCGGCGGGGCGGACATAAGCACATGGGGGTCGCTACGAGCGATCCCGACTACCTCTCGAGCGGGAGGGGAACGTCGCTCCGGCCGTTTCGGGGAGGCGAGACGCATGGAGGCGACGCACCCCGCAAGGGAGCACATCCCAACTACGGCAGGCTGCTCGAGTCGCCATCATCAGGCAAACCCATCTTCGTGGCGCAGCGCAAGCGCAAGGCGCGACGGGGACGGCGCGCGATCATCGGGGTCGCATGCGCCCTTGTCGCCCTCGTGCTCATCTGGTACGCGCTGAATCGCTGATAGACGACTCATCGCTGCCGGGATCGTGCGGCAAGAAAACGGCTCCACCCGCTCAAGCGGATGGAGCCGCAGCGCCATGCAGCGATATCGGATGCCCTACGAGAGCAGTTCGCGGCCGGAGGCCTCGATAGCGTCGAGCAGCGCGTCGGCGGCCGCCGCATCCTCGCCCTTGGCAAAGACATACAGCTTGATCTTGGGCTCGGTGCCGGACGGGCGCACGATCGCCTTGTTGCCGCCCTCGAGGTCGAACTCGATGACATCGGCCTTGGGCAGACCGTTCACGCAGGTAGCATAGTCGACCACGGCCTCGACCTTCGCGCCCGCGATCTCGGTCGGTGCGTTCTCGCGCAGGCCCGCCATGATGCCGGCCATCTTGGCAGCGCCGTCGGCGCCGGGATAGCTCAGCGAGATGGTGCGGTTGTGATAGTAGCCGTACTTCTCGTACAGCTCGCGCATAGCCTGGACGAGGTTCTTGCCCTGCAGCTTGTAGTACTGGGCCATCTGGCAGATGAGCAGCGATGCGTTGACGGCGTCCTTGTCGCGCACGTGGTCGCCGGACAGGTAGCCGTAGCTCTCCTCGAAGCCGAACATATAGCGATCGACCTCGCCGGCGTCGGACAGGCCGGTGATGATGTCGCCGATGTACTTGAAGCCGGTGAGGCAGCGGCGCAGCTCGAAGCTGTATTCCTCGGCCAGGGCGTCAACCATCGCGGAGGATACGATGGTGGTGACGGCGACCTTGCTGGAGAGGTCCTCGCCGCGCTCGGCGCGCATCTTGCAGATGTAGTCGAGCAGCAGGACGCCCATCTCGTTGCCGGTGAGCAGCGTGTAGTCGTCGCCGTCGGCGCAGGCCACGCCCACGCGGTCGGCGTCGGGGTCGGTCGCGAGCAGCAGGTCGGGGTGAACCTCGTCGCACAGCTCGATGCCCTTCTGCATGGCCTCGCGAATCTCGGGGTTCGGATACGGGCAGGTGGGGAAATCGCCGTCCGGGTCGCGCTGCTCGGGCACGACGGTCACGTCGGTGATGCCGGCGCGGGCGAGCACGGTGGTCACCGGGATGAGGCCGGTGCCGTTGAGCGGCGTGTAGACGAGCTTGAGCGGAGCGCCCGCGATCTGCTCGTCGGTGAGGTTGTTGACGGATTGTGCGAGGACGGCGTCGTAGTAGGCGTCGAGCACCTCGTCGTCGATCCATTTGACCAGGCCCTGCTCCACGGCCTCGTCGAAGTCCATGGTCTTGACGTCGGCAAACGGGTCGGTGGCCTCCATCGCGGCGGAGATGGCCGCGGCCGCCTCGGACGTGATCTGGCAGCCGTCGGGGCCGTAGGCCTTGTAGCCGTTGTAGGGCGCGGGGTTGTGGCTCGCGGTCATGCAGATACCGCCGGAGCACTTGAGATAGCGCGTGGCCCAGGACAGCGTGGGCACGGGGGAGATCTTCGGATACACGTAGGAGGTCACACCGTTGGCGGCGAGAATTGCAGCGGTGGTCTTCACGAAGAGCTCGCCCTTGTTGCGACTGTCGCGTGCGATCGCCACCGTGGGGTTCTCGAAATTCTTCACCAGATAATCGGCGAAACCCTGCGTAGCGCGGCCGACCGTATAGATATTCATGCGGTTGGTGCCGGCGCCGATCGTACCGCGCAGGCCAGCGGTGCCGAATGCGAGGTCCTGGAAGAACGCGTCGGTGATCGCGCCCTCGTCGCCGGACTCCTTCATGCTCTTAAGCTCTTGCAGCAGCTCTTCGTCGGTGACGTGGGCGATCCACGCATCGAGCAGCTCGTGTACATCAACCATCGAACGTACCCTTTCAGACCTTCGGACTCCCGGCATGCGGGAGGGGCGTAAAACACGCACCTACCTTTACTATACGCCATCCCGATAAAGCGCCCGACCACGTTTAAGGCAAGCGATCCGGAACGGATGCGGACGGCCGGGCTTCACATCCCCTTCCATTCGAAGGCGGCTCGATTGAGAGCAGACACGTTCTTGAGACCATACGGAGGCATCGTCGGAGGGCGCCCCTCTCGACACGCTGGACCTCAATTTAGGGACTGTCCCCGAATTGGGGTCGCAAATTGAGGTCGCGGCAACAAAAAAGCCGGGGCACGCGGCCCCAGCTCGTACATTAGATGGTGGAGGTTAGGGGGATCGAACCCCTGACCTCAGGCTTGCAAAGCCCGCGCTCTCCCAGCTGAGCTAAACCCCCGATAGTAATAAACACCCCAGCGGCGACTCGGCTCTCGCTGGGGTGTTTATTGCGAAAGAAAAAGTGGTGGACCTGACAAGATTCGAACTTGTGACCTCCCGGTTATCAGCCGGACGCTCTAACCAACTGAGCTACAGGTCCTTCGCACTTGACCTATAGTACAGGAC
>DBFEBE010000137.1:0-17187 GCA_048318985.1 Collinsella sp. | reverse complement strand
CCCTAAACGGGCCCGGGCGTCGAGGTGAGGTCGCGGCGACCGGCCGAAGGCGGATGGAAACGATATCGATCGGCCTCGGCGGCCGGGGTCTCTGCCCCGGCCGCTTTCTTTTGTTCGCGACGCCGCCGTTCCGGCTCCGTCTCGGTGCGGGGCCCGCGCTAAATTGGGGCGTAGCCGGCGGCCACTGGAGGGCCGCGCGCGCGACGCCGCCTGCTATCATGCTGAGATAGGAATTCCCTGGGTCGAAAGGAACCTCACATGGCCGAGAACACCAAGCACGTTACGTACGAGGACGCCGGCGTCGATACGGCAGAGGGCGGCCGCGCGGTCGATGCGATCAAGCAGATGGTCGCCGAGACCAACCGCCCCGAGGTCATCGGCGGCATCGGCGGTTTCGGCGGGCTGTTCTCCGCCGCCGCCCTCAAGGACATGGAGGACCCGATCCTCATCTCCGGCACGGACGGCGTGGGCACCAAGCTCGTGCTCGCCCAGATTCTCGACCGTCATGAGACCGTGGGCCAGGATCTCGTCGCCATGTGCGTGAACGACATCCTCGCCTCCGGCGCCGAGCCCCTGTTCTTCCTCGACTACGTCGCCATCGGCCATATCGAGGCCGAGCACATGGCGAAGATCGTCAAGGGCGTGGCGGACGGCTGCAAGCTCGCGGGCTGCGCACTCGTGGGCGGCGAGATGGCCGAGCACCCCGGCGTCATGCGTCCGGACGACTACGATCTGGCCGGCTTCACCGTGGGCGTCGTCGATCGCCCCAAGATGATCGATCCCGCCAACGTGCGCGAGGGCGACGTCATCATCGGACTGCCCTCCACGGGCGTGCACTCCAACGGTTACTCGCTCGTCCGCAAGGTCATCGGCGTCGACGGCATCATCCCCGGCACTCCGGAGGCGGCCGCCAAGAAGGCGGAGCTCGAGGGTATCGAGGTCGCGCCCGGCCTCAACCTCGCCGACGCCCTGCTCGCCCCCACCCGAATCTACGTGAAGCCCATCCTCGAGTTGCTCCGCGGCGAGTCGGGTTCCAAGGTTCACGCCATCGCCCACATCACCGGAGGCGGCATCACCGAGAACCTCAACCGCGCCCTCCCCGCCGATGTCGATGCGCTCGTCCAGCGCGAGGGCTCCCAGATGGGCTGGGACGTCCCGCCCGTCATCACCTATGTCTCCGAGCACGCCGAGCTTGCACCCAACGAGGCGTGCAAGACGTTCAACATGGGCGTGGGCCTCATGCTCATCGTCGCCCCCGAAGACGAGCGCGCCGTCGTCGACGCCCTCGCCGCCATGGGCGAGAAGCCGTTCCGCGTGGGTACCTGTATCGCTGGCTCCGGCGAGGTGAAGTACACCGATGAGCAGTAAGGACGGTTCGGTCGAGATGCCCGGGGAATATCGTCGCCTGGTCGAGGAGGCGGGGCTTTCTCCCGAGTCCCTGCCGAGCGCCGCGTTCTTCGCCGATGCCGTAGAGCGCGAGGTCGATGCCGGCGCCGCAGCAGCTGGTCGCAAGCCGCTCGATAGCAACGAGCTGCAGGATGCGCGTGCCGCGCAGGCGTCGGCCGACCGCGCGCCGCTGCCCATCGGCGTGCTTCTTTCCGGGTCGGGGACCAACCTGCAGGCGCTCATCGACGCCATCGACGCCGGTGCGCTCAATGCGCAGATCAGGCTCGTCGTTGCCAGCAGGCCCTCGGCGTACGGGCTTAAGCGTGCTGAGGCCGCGGGGATCCAGACGCTCACGCTCTCGAAGGACGTCTACGCGGATCCCATCCAAGCCGACGAGGTCATCGCCCATGAGCTTCTGGCAGCCGGCTGCGAGTACGTGGTCATGGCGGGATATATGCGCATGGTCCACGCCCCGCTGCTCGCGACGTTCCCCAACCGCGTGATCAACATCCATCCCGCTCTTTTGCCGAGCTTCACCGGAGCCCATGGCATCCAGGATGCATTCGACCGCGGCGTCAAGGTGACCGGCGTGACCGTGCACATAGCGAACGCGGTCTACGACATGGGCCCCATCATCGCCCAGCGCGCGCTGGCGGTCGAAGAGGGGTGGGACGTCGAGACGCTCGAGGAGCACATCCACGCTATCGAGCACGTGCTGTATCCCGATGTCATCCAGCTTCTGGCCGACGGACGCGTGCATGTCCGTGAGGACCTGACGGTCGAGGTTCGCGATCGTTCGTGACCGCGCCCCGCGTTCCGTGCACATGTTTACGGGCGGACCCGAATGGCGTAGAGCCTTCGGGTCCGTTTTTTCTGATCTACCGTGCGTCGCGGCGATGCCTGGGCTTTGGGACCGCATCGAAGCGAGCCGCGTGCCGATGACGATATGAGTCGCCGCCGACGCGGGGCCGCGCCGGCCTTGCCGGTCGTCCGTCGGCCCCATCCGATCTTCGCGGCCGCGCGTTGGACTTCGGATGGCAGCGGGAAGCGTTGCCGTAAAGCTGTATGGAGGAATGGCGATGTGGGGCCCGCTATGGGGCTTCTCGCCGCTCCGGTCGTGCCGTCCGGCCGCGTGCATTAGAATCCACACCAGACGACAGCGCGATGAAGGGCGGGATGCGCCATGGCTGAAGAAACGTGGACGATCAAACGGTGTCTGGACTGGACGAACGACTATCTTGCCCGGAAGGGCTGCGAGCGGCCCCGCGTGTCGGCGGAATGGCTGCTGACGTCCGTGACGGGGCTCAGCCGCATCCAGCTGTACACCGAGTTCGACCGCCCGCTCGATTCTGCCGAGCTCGCCCGCATGCACGATGCCGTCGTCCGCCGCGCGAAGGGCGAGCCGCTGCAGTACATCACAGGGGAGACGACCTTTCGAACCATCGATGTTGCGTGCGAGCCGGGGGTGCTCATCCCCCGCCCCGAGACCGAGGTCCTCGTCGAGGAAGTGCTCTCCTATCTGGATACCGAGGTGCTTGGGATCGAAGGGGTCGACGCTCCCTGCCGCCCGCGCGCGGTTCTTCCCTGGAACGACCTGGTTGAGGAACGGCGCCGAGAGGAAGAGGCTGAAGGGGAGGCAGAGGATCCCCGCGATGCGGAGCCTTCGGATCGCGGCCCTTCAGACGACGTTGATCTCGATGCGGTCACGTCTACGGCGGCACCGGCCCCTTCCCCCGCGGTCGCCCGCGTGCTAGAGGTCGGTTGCGGAACGGGCATCATCTCGCTCTCCCTCGCAGCGGAGCGCCCGGGCAGGGTGCGTTGCGTGGCGACGGACATCGAGGCGCGCGCCGTGAGCCTGACGAAGCGCAACCGCGCCGCGCTCGGTCTTTCTGAGGACGATGTCGACGTCCGTGAGGGAAACCTGGTCTCCCCGCTCGATCGGAAGACCGAGTGGGGGACGTTCGACGTGCTGGTCTCGAACCCTCCGTACATCCCGACCGATGTGATGAGGGAGCTTCCTCGCGAGGTTGCTGACTATGAACCCGAGCTCGCCTTGGCGGGGGGCGCGGATGGTCTCGACATATTCCGGCGGCTGCTGCGCGCGGCCCCTCATATGCTGCGCGCGGAGGGCCTGTTCGCGTGTGAACTTCATGAGGATGCACTGGAGGCCGCCGCGGACCTCGCGCGCCGCGCGGGGCTCGACCGCATCGAGATCGTGCGGGACCTCGCCGGACGCCCACGCCATCTCTTGGCCCGCGTTCCCGGCTCGGTCGCTGACCGCGCCGCAAAGGAGGACGGCCGCGTCGCGCCGTAGTGATTGTGCGCATTTTGCGCATGACGTGTCACAATGTGGTCGCAAATGGGCCATTTCGCCGAAGGCCTCGCCCGTTCGACCGGTCGCGGTGGTCAAGGCGCCGCCCGACCGCGTCGCGCGTGAGACAATGCGGCCTATCCGGCGTGCGACCGCACGCGACGGCAAGAGAAAGGGAAGACGGCGAACATGCAGCGAGTCTATCGGACATGGGGGGAAGGCGCTCCACATCCGCTGGTGGCTCGGGATGTCGCCGCACTGCTGCGGGCGGGGTCGCTTGCGTTACTTCCCACCGAAACGGTGTACGGGCTCGGTGTTGCCGTGGCTGCGGCCGAGGAGGCGGCGTACGGCGCGCTGCCTGGACCCGAGAGCGGATATCGACGGATATTCAGCTTGAAGCGGCGCGACCTGTCGCAGACGGTCCCCTGGCTGGTCGCGGGCCCCGAGGCGCTCGATGAGTACGGGGAGTCCGTATCGCCGGAGATTCGTTCTCTCGCATCCGCGTTCTGGCCCGGCGCGCTGACGGTCGTCGTTCCTGCGTCCCCGCGCGTTCCCGGCTTCATGCGCGCCGCCGACGGGACCGTCGCGCTTCGCGCGTCGGCTTCCCCGGTCATCCAGGCGATCATCCGCTCTTGCGGGTGTCCGCTGGCGGTGACGAGCGCCAACACGCACGGCGTCCCGGCACCCGCCTCATTCGATGACGTGGAGCCGCGCGTGCTCGCGGGCGTGGACGTCGCGGTGGACGCGGGTGCGACCGCGTGCCGCGACGCATCGACGATCGTCGCCGTCCGCGATGGAAAGGTCACCGTCCTGCGCGAGGGCGCCCTGTCTGCCGAGCAGATCCTATCCGCGCTTTCCGATACCGCGTTAACTTCCGAAAGAGGGTGCTGACATGGCGTTCAGCCTGAAGGACTTGGGACTTGTCGACCGCGTGTACCCGTTGCAGCCGAGCGGGTACATCATGGCTCTCGATTCTGGCACGACATCGGTGCGCGCCATCATCGTTGACGAGTACGGGTGCATCGTGACGCAGGCCTCCAAGCCGGTCAAGGCACTCTATCCTCAGCCCGGATGGGTCGAGCAGGATCCGATGGAGATCTTGGCCTCCCAGATCGCCGTCATGATGGAGGTCCAGTTCAAAAGCGGAATCCATTCGGACAGCATCGCCGCGATCGGCATCACCAACCAGCGCGAGACCTGCGTCGTGTGGGACCGTGACTCCGGTCAGCCCATCTACAACGCCATCGGATGGCAATGTCGCCGTACGGCGGACATCGTCGACGGCCTGGTGTTCGATGGGTGCGAGGGAGCGATTCGCTCAAAGACGGGCCTGGCGCCCGATGCGTATTTCTCCGCGACCAAGATCAGGTGGATTCTCGACAACGTGAGCGGAGCCCGCGAGGCCGCCGACGCGGGCGAGCTGATGTTCGGGACCATCGATACGTGGCTTATCTACAACCTGACCGGCGGCGCGGTGTATGCGACGGACTATACGAACGCGAGCCGCACGATGCTGTTCAACATCCACACGCTCGAGTGGGACGACGAGCTGCTCGCGATGCTCGACATCCCGCGGAGCATGCTGCCCGAAGTCCGGTGGAGCTCGGGGGAGTTCGGTCGCGTGTCCAGCGAGATCATGACGCACATGCCGCCCATCACCGGCGTCGCCGGCGACCAGCAGGCATCGTTCTTCGGTCACTGCTGCTTTGAGGCGGGGGATACGAAGAACACCTACGGAACCGGCTGCTTCATGCTGATGAATACCGGAGATGAGGTCGTTCACTCGTCGAACGGCCTGCTCTCGACCATCGGCATCGCCGAGGGCGGCCGTATCTCCTATGCGCTTGAAGGTTCGATATTCCACGCCGGATCGACGATACAGTGGCTGAGGGATGGACTGGGGATCATCGGCGGAGCCCGGGAGACCGAGGAGATAGCCCTGAGCGTCGAGGGCAACGATGGGTGCTATCTCGTCCCTGCGTTCTCGGGCCTCGGCGCCCCGTGGTGGGATCCCGGCGCGCGCGGCCTCATAACCGGCTTGACGGCGGCTTCGAACCGGGCGACGCTCGTCCGGGCCGCCTGCGAGTCCATGGCGTATCAGACGTTCGACGTCCTGCGGGCGATGGAGGCCGACGCGCATCATCGGCTGGGCAGCCTGTCGGTCGACGGCGCCGCCTCGCGAAACGGCTTCATCATGCAGTTCCAGGCCGACCTGCTCGGCATACCCGTCATCCAGACGGAAGCCGTCGAGACGACGGCGCTCGGCGCCGCGTATCTCGCCGGTCTCGCCGTCGGCTATTGGGAGGACCGCGAGGAGCTGGTTCAGAACCATGCCGTCGGGGAGCGTTTCGAACCGAGGGATGATCCGGAACGGGTCGCGCATTGCCTGTCCGGTTGGCATGATGCGGTGGCGCGCACGAGAACCGTGGTACAGTGAGTCGGGGCGTATCGCCCGTAATCTGTCGCCTTAACTGGGAAAGGGTATCTATCTATGCGTGTCGCAATCGGATCCGACCATGCCGGCTTTGAGCAGAAGCAGGCTCTCGTCGATTATCTCGCGTCGGAGCTTGGCCAGGATGTGATCGACCTTGGTCCCGACTCGGAAGAGCGTGTGGACTACCCTGATTACGCCGCCCTTGTCGCCCGTACCGTCGCTCAGGGCGATGCCGACCGCGGCGTGCTCGTATGCGGCACGGGTATCGGCGTGGCGCTCGCCGCCGACAAGGTCGCCGGCATCCGCGCCTCCTCCATCACCACGCCTGAATTCGCGGAGCTGTTCCGCCAGCATAACGACGGCAACGTCGTGTGCCTCTCCGGCCGCTTCGTGGAGCCGGAGGTCAACCGCGAGATCGTCCGGGTCTTTCTGACAACGGAATTCGAAGGCGGACGCCATGCGGACCGCGTCGCCAAGATCATGGCGCTCGACTAGGTTCCCATCGATTCAGGGGAGAGAAGATGACCGTACCGTTTGATTCCGACCGCGTCACCGTGGTCGACCACCCGCTCGTCCAGCACAAGCTTTCCATTCTGCGCGACGAGCAGACCGGAACCAAGCAGTTCCGCGACCTTATCCGCGAGCTTGCCGTGTTCGAGGGATACGAGGCCACGCGCGACCTTCCGCTGGAGGACGTTTCCGTCACGACGCCGATCTGCGAGGCCACCTGCAAGAAGATCGCCGGCCGCAAGCTCGCGATCGTCCCCATCCTCCGTGCCGGCCTCGGCATGGTCGACGGTCTGCTCGACCTGATCCCCGCGGCCCGCGTCGGCCATGTCGGCATGTATCGCGACGAGGTCACCCATGAGCCGCATGAGTACTACGCGAAGCTTCCCGGAGATATCGCGGAGCGCATCTGCCTGGTGGTCGACCCCATGCTCGCGACCGGTGGTTCGGCCGTCGCGGCCCTGCAGTACCTTCGCAAACAGGGTGCGCAGGACATCCGCTTCCTCTCCATCGTGGCTGCCCCCGAGGGGCTCAAGACCGTGCTCGAGGCTGACGACTCGGTGCGCGTCTACACCTGCTCGGTGGATGATGGTCTGAACGAGGCAGCCTACATCGTCCCCGGTCTCGGGGACGCGGGCGACCGGATCTTCGGTACGCTCTGAGGTTCTCTGCTTGGAATCTGATATCGCTGACCTCGGAGTATGTAGGCCAGGTGACGGATATTCACATCGGTTGCCTGGGGTCCGCCTAGGGCTATAATCTCATCGCTCGCAGAGATATGCGTCATATGTCCATTTACTCACTGTTTCGGACAAACGAGTATAATGTGGGCACGCTGGGACGGCACACCTCCTGAGGCGTGCCGTTGTGATGAAAGGGGTGCGCTCTTGTCGCCATGCCTTCCGGATGCCGTCATGGTCCTGGTGGGCATCGTGATAGGCGCGATCGGCTTCTCGCCGCTGCTCGCTGCGGTCTTCGCGGCGCGCAGGCCGGGTGCTCGGCCGACCGTTGCCCGGGGTCTGGTGGCGATTACGGTTTCCACGGTGTTTCTTGCATCGGCGGGAGCGGTCGCCTGGGTATATGACCCTGAGGGCTTTCTCCTATTCGTCATGGGCGGGACCATAGGTTTCTTTGGGATGTGGGCGCTTCTCGCGGCCATGTCGCTCGGCCGGAGATAAGGCATCATGGCCGGGCGTCGCATAAGGAGGGAACGTCTTGGAAGCTTTTGAATTGCTGCCGGAGGAGATCAACCACCTGGTTTCGGAATTTCATTCCATTCCGGTGGTCGGCGATCTGATGACGGGCGTCACCCAGTACACCTTCTGGATGATCGTGTCCGCCATCCTGCTCCTCGTCATCATGTTCTCGTTCGTCAAGAACATGAGTCTCGTTCCCCACGGCATGTTCCAGAACATGATGGAGTACGCCATACAGTTCATCGAGAACGACGTGGGCAAGGCTATCGTCGGCAAGACCTGGAAGAAGCACTTCCCGTTCTTGGCCACGCTGTTCTTCTTCATCCTCGTCAACAACGTCGTCGGCATCATCCCCGGTATGAAACCGGGTTCTGGAACCATTTCCACCACCGCCGCACTCGCGCTCGTTGCATTCATCTACTTCATCGCGTGCGGCGTCAAGACCCACGGCGCCCTCGGCTACATCAAGAGCTTGGCGCCCGCCGGCGTCGCGTTCCCGCTGAACGTGCTCATCTGGGTCATCGAGGTCATCTCGACGCTGCTGCGTCCGATCACCCTCGCCGTCCGTCTCTTCTGCAACATGTTCGCGGGGCACATCGTCATGGGCTCCTTCGCGATCATGGTGACGCTGTTCGCCCAGCCGCTTCTCGAGCAGGTGACCGCCGCCAATGTCGTCGGGGCGCTTCCCTCGCTGGCGTTCGGTGCGATTCTGCTGGTCATTTACGGTATCGAGATGTTCGTCGGCGTCATCCAGGCGTATGTCTTCACGGTGCTGACGGCTGTGTACATCCAGGGCGCCGAGGCGGAGGGCCACTAGGCGTGTGACGTTTCTGTGCCGTCGTTCGGCGGTGCTACCATTCGTTTCCAAACGCGTGGGCGTTTGAGATATCGGTTGTGTGTTATGCGCAAAGGGCGCATGCAACTAAAGGAGGAATTGTGGGAGTTATCGGTTACGGTCTCGGTGTTATCGGCGCTGGTCTGGCCATCGGTCTCGCCGCTCACGGCGTCGCGAACGCCATGGCGCGCCAGCCTGAGGTCCAGGATCGCGTCTTCACCGTCTTCATCATGGGCTCCGCGTTCGCTGAGGCACTCGCCCTCATCGGCTTCGTGGTCGCGCTCGTCGTGAAGTAAACCGCCCGTCACGGGACATCGAGGCTGTTCCAAGGGAGAGTAGCTATGAAAGCAGCAAACATTCGTGCATCTGCGGCCGTCGCGGCGCTCGTCGGGGCGTTCCCCGCGGTTGCGATGGCTGAGGAGACCAGCGGTGCCGACATCCTGATCCCCAAGCCCGCCGAGTTCATCCCGGCCCTGATCATCTTCCTGGTCATCTGGTTCCTGCTCGCCAAGCTCGCCTGGCCCAAGGTTCTCGGTATGCTCGACACGCGCGAGAAGACCATCCAGGCGTCGATCGACGAGGCGAACGAGACCAAGGAGAAGGCTTCCGAGATCCGCGACCAGGCCGACGCCGTGATCGCAGACGCCCGTCGCCAGGCCTCCGAGATCGTCCTCGCTGCCCGCGGCGACGCCGAGAAGGAGCGCGCCCGCATCGTGGCCGACGCCCACGCCGAGGCCGAGGAGATCATCACGAAGGCTCGCGAGCGCGCAGACGACGAGATGCGCCGCGCCTACGCCAACGCCACGGATTCCATCGCGAAGGTCTCCGTCGCCGTGGCCTCCCGCATCGTCGGCGACACGCTCGCCAACGATGAAGCCAAGCAGCGCGAGATCATCAAGAAGTACATCTCGGAAGTGATGCTCAATGGCTGATATGGACCGCATGCAGAAGCGCAAGCTCGAGACCTACGCCCGCACGCTTCTCGAGGCGGCGAAGACCGAGGACCGCGTCTATGAGAACATCAGCCCCCTCAAGGCCGAGGCGGATGCGAGTCCCGAGGTGCTGTCCGTTCTGTCGGCGATGGCCGCTAACGGAGATCTCGATCACCTTCCCGAGGTGCTCGAGATGTACAGCGACATGGCCGAGGGCGATCAGCAGACGGTCGGCGTGACCGTCACGACCGCCGTTCCGCTCGACGCGGAGCTGCGCATGCTCATCACGCAGAAATGCGAACTGGATCTGGGCGCCAACGTGTTCCTCATCGAGCGCGTCGACCCCAGCATCATCGGGGGCCTGATCATATCCGCGAACGGCAAGCGCCGGGATGCGTCCATCAAGACGCAGCTCGAGGCCGCCCGCAAGGTCATGACCCAGAATGTCAAGAAGACGGAGGTATAGCTTACATGTCCGAGGCAATTAGCGCCGAGAACATCGAGCGTGTCCTGGAGCAAAGGCTCTTCGAGCTGACCGCTACCGTCGATACCCAGGAAGTGTCCCATGTGGCCGAGGTGGGAGACGGCATCGCCCATGTCGCCGGACTCAAGAGCGCCATGGCCGGCGAGCTGCTCGAGTTCACGAGCAGCATCACCGGCAAGACCGTCTACGGCCTCGCCCAGAACCTTGACCGCGACGAGGTCGGCGCCGTCCTGTTCGGTGACGTCGACACCATCAAGGAGGGCGATCCCTGCCGCACCACCGGTCGCGTCATGGATATCCCCGTGGGGCGCGGGATGCTCGGTCGCGTGGTGAACCCGCTCGGCCAGCCCATCGACGGGAAGGGCAGCATCGGAGCGACGTCCCGTCGCCCGATCGAGTTCAAGGCTCCGGGCGTCATCCAGCGCCAGCCGGTGTGCGAACCGGTCCAGACGGGCCTGCTCGCGATCGACTCCATGGTCCCCATCGGCCGAGGCCAGCGCGAGCTGATCATCGGCGACCGCAAGACCGGCAAGACCGCCATCGCCATCGATGCGATCCTCAACCAGCGTGGCAAGGGCGTGACCTGCGTCTACGTCGCTATCGGTCAGAAGGCCTCCACCGTCGCCGCGATTCGCGAGACCCTTGCCCAGCACGGGGCGCTCGACTACACCGTCATCGTCTCCGCTACGGCGGCCGAGTCTGCGCCGCTGCAGTACATCGCGCCGATGGCGGGCGCCGCGATCGGCGAGTACTTCATGTACAACGGTGCGGACGGGAAGCCCGCAAGCGCCTCCAACCCTGGCGGACACGTGCTCGTCGTCTACGACGACCTGTCCAAGCAGGCCGTCGCCTATCGTCAGATGTCTCTGACGCTTCGTCGCCCGCCCGGACGCGAGGCCTACCCGGGCGATATCTTCTACCTGCACTCGCGCCTCCTGGAGCGCGCCTGCAAGCTGTCCGACGAGCTCGGCGGCGGCTCGCTCACGGCGCTCCCGATCATCGAGACCCAGGACGGCGACGTCTCGGCATACATCCCGACCAACGTGATCTCGATCACGGACGGGCAGATCTTCCTGCAGAGCGAGCTGTTCTTCCAGGGACAGCGCCCGGCTGTCGATGTGGGCATCTCGGTGTCGCGCGTGGGCGGCTCGGCTCAGACCAAGGCGATGAAGCAGGTTGCCGGCAATCTCCGCCTCGACCTCGCGTCCTACCGCGAGCTGCAGGGATTCACCCAGTTCGGCAGCGACCTCGACGCGGCGACCCAGCATCAGCTGACGCACGGCTCGCGCATGACCGAGCTGTTGAAGCAGCCCCGTTTCCATGCGCTCACCGTTGCAGACCAGGTCTCCGTGCTCTATGCGGGCAACAAGGGCTTCCTGGACGACCTCGAGATCGAGGACGTCGTGCCCTTCCGCGACGGGCTGCTCGAGTACCTGAACGGCGCGTACGGCAAGCTTATGGAAAGGATCGGCGACACGAAGATCGGCGACGATCTTGCTGACCAGCTCGGTCAGGCAATCGCTGATTACAAGAACGAGTTCCTCGCCAACAAGGCAGCCGAATCCCCGGAGGCCTCGAGCGAGGAGACTGAGGAGAACTAAGCCACATGGCCAACCTCCGCGAAATAAAGAAGCGCATCAACTCGATCGAGACGACCGAGCAGATCACGCGCACCATGGAGATGGTCTCGACGGCCAAGATCGCGCGCGCCCTGACGCGTGAGTACGACTCCGAGCCGTATCGCAACGCGATCACGGACGTGATGCTCACCGTCGCCGCCGATGCGGCCCACGAGACCAATTCCCCCCTGCTGGCCAACCCAGAGCGCTACGAGTCCGCGCTGGTCATCGTGATCAGCTCGGACCGCGGTCTCGCGGGAGGGTTCAACGTGCAGGTCGAGCGCGAGGTGGAGAAGCGTCTCGACCACTTCCGCCGCCACGGCGCGAAGAGCGTGGAGATCATCACCTGCGGGCGCAAGGCGACGGATTACTTCAAGCATCACGAGCACCGGGATGCACGCGTGGTCATGACGTTCGTGGGGGAATCCGATAGCCCGACCATGGAGACCGCCCGCATGATCGAGAGCTACGTGTGCGAGGGTTTCGGATCGGGGAAGTTCGGACGCGTCGACATCGTCTACACGCACGCCGTGAACCGAGTCGAGCAGACGTTGCGCGTCGAGCGCATCCTGCCGCTCGACCCGGTCGTCCTGGGGACCGCGCGCGGCCCCCGCGCGAACGAGACCGATCGTCCGCAGCGCCTCTCCTCGCCGTTTGAATATTCTCCCTCGGCAAGCCATGTTCTCGGCATGCTGATTCCCAGCTATGTGCTGAACGTCATCCATCAGGCGCTGATCGATTCGGCCGCGGCCGAGCAGGCTGCTCGCCGCAAGGCCATGCATTCCGCCAACGAGAACGCGAATGCGATCATCGCCGACCTCAAGCGCACGTACAGCCGCGTGCGCCAGGCGTCCATCACGACCGAGATCAACGAGATCGTCGGCGGAGCCGCTGCATTGGAGGAGTACTAATGGCAGAAACCATCGCCATCGAGACCACGTCCACCGCTGGTGTCGGGCATATCGTCCGCATCATCGGCCCCGTCGTGGACGTCAAGTTCAAACATGGTGTCCCGGGCATCTACAACGCCCTGACCGTCGATGCCGACACACCGGTCGGCCGCATCAAGACCGTTCTCGAGGTCGAGTCGCAGCTCCCGGGCGACGTGGTCCGCTGCGTGGCCATGTCTTCCACGGACGGCCTGCAGCGCGGCATCGAGGTAACCGATACCGGCGCCCCGATGAAGATGCCCGTCGGCAAGCAGACCCTCGGCCGCATCTGGAACGTCATGGGCGAGCCTGTGGACGGCAAGGAGATGCCCGAGGTGGACGGATACTACCCGATTCACCATTCCGCCCCCGCCTTCGACGAGCTCACCACCAAGACCGAGATCTTCGAGACCGGAATCAAGGCGGTCGACCTGCTCGAGCCCTATATCCGCGGCGGCAAGACGGGCCTGTTCGGCGGCGCCGGCGTGGGCAAGACCGTCCTCATCCAGGAGCTCATCAACAACCTCGCGCAGGAGCACGGCGGCACCTCGGTGTTCACGGGCGTCGGCGAGCGCACCCGCGAGGGCACCGACCTGTACCTCGAGATGACCGAGTCGGGCGTCATCAACAAGACCTGCCTGGTCTACGGCCAGATGAACGAGCCGCCGGGAGCGCGTCTGCGCATCGGCTTGGCCGGCCTGACCGAGGCGGAGTACTTCCGCGACCGCGGCCAGGACGTCTTGCTCTTCATCGACAACATCTTCCGCTTCTCGCAGGCGGGATCTGAGGTCTCCGCCCTGCTGGGCCGCATGCCATCCGCGGTGGGCTACCAGCCCACGCTGGCAACCGAGATGGGCGACCTCCAAGAGCGCATCACCTCGACCAAGACCGGCTCGATCACCTCGGTGCAGGCCGTCTACGTGCCGGCCGACGACCTGACCGACCCGGCGCCCGCGACGACCTTCACGCATCTCGATGCGACGACGGTCCTTTCGCGCAGCATCTCCAGCCTGGGCCTGTTCCCGGCGATCGACCCGCTCGCCTCGAGCTCGGACGCGCTTGACCCCACCGTGGTCGGCGAGGAGCACTATCGCGTCGCCGTCCGGGTCCAGGAGATCCTCCAGGAGTATTCGGATCTGCAGGACATCATCGCGATCCTCGGCATGGACGAGCTTTCCGACGAGCAGCGCCTCACCGTGAGCCGCGCCCGTAAGATTCAGCAGTTCCTGTCGCAGTCGTTCCACGTCGCGGAGAAGTTCACCGGCAACCCGGGCGTGTACGTCCGCGTCGCCGACACGGTCCGCTCGTTCGCCGCGATCATCGATGGCGAGTGCGACGACCTGCCCGAGCAGGCGTTCCGTTACGCTGGAACGATCGATGACGTGCGCGACCGCGCCCGCAAGATGGGGGCGTGAGTCCATGTCCATGCATGTCCGCATCGTCTGCCCAGAGTTCAGCGCCTTCGAGGGGAATGCCGTGTTCGCGAGCATTCCCTCCACGGACGGCGAGATCGGCATCATGATGCATCATGCGAGCAGCATCTGCACCATCGAGCCGGGTTACATCCGCATCGCGGAGAAGGCCCTCGGCACCGTCGAGCACACGTTCGCGGTGACGCGCGGCTATGCCCAGGTCGCTAACGATGAGTTGATCATCCTGGTCAACCGCGCCAAGGATGTCTCCACGGTCGACAAGGATGAAGTTCAAGCTGAGATTCAAGGTTTTGAAGAGAAGCTGAGCGTTTTGTCGGAGAACGATGCAACGCGTGCCTATCTTTATAATGAAATAGCTTGGTGCAAGCTGCTTCTCGGGGCCTGATCCGACGGCGGCGCAACATCGACGAGATGCACCATGCCCGGGGCCTGCGCCTCGGGCATGATTCTATTGAAAGGGTTGAGGCTTGGATATCATTCGCGTCGAGGGTGGGCATGCGCTTGAGGGCGCCGTCCATGTCTCCGGAGCAAAGAACTCAGCGCTCAAGCTCATGGCCGCCACGCTGCTCGCCCCTGGCGTCACGACACTCACCAACGTCCCCAACATCTCGGATGTCCATGTGATGGGCAAGGTCCTCAAGCGCATGGGGGCCACGATCGATGTTGTGGATGAGCACAGCCTCGCGATCGACACCTCGTCGGTGGATTCCTGGGAGGCTCCCTACGAGCTCGTCGCGAAGATGCGCGCGAGCACCGCGGTCATGGGCCCGCTGCTCGGGCGCTTCGGGTGCGCTAAGATCGCGATGCCCGGCGGCTGCAATCTCGGTGCGCGCAAGATCGACATGCATATCCTCGGTCTCGAGGCCCTCGGCGTCGAGTTCGATACGGATCACGGCTACATCCACGCGACGGCGCCGCACGGACTGTCTGGCACCACGGTGACGCTCGAGTTCGCGAGCGTCGGAGCCACGGAGAACCTCATCATGGCGTCGGTGCGCGCGAAGGGCACCACCGTCATCGACAACGCCGCCCGCGAGCCCGAGATCGTCGATCTCGCCAACATGTTGAACGAGATGGGCGCGCGCATCACGGGCGCCGGTACCCCTGTGGTCCAGATCGAGGGCGTCGACGAGCTGCATCCCGTCACGCATCGCGTCATCGGCGACCGCATCGAGGCCGGCACGTTCATCGTGGCCGGCGCCCTCGCGGCCGGGCCCGACGGCATCGAGGTGACGGGGTTCTGCCCGGCGCACCTCGGGATGGTGCTCAAGAAATTCGAGTTGATGGGCATCGACGTCGAGCGCACCGTAGACGGCGTTCGCGTGCGCCGAGCTCCCCGGATCCTGCCGGTGGACATCCAGACGCTGCCCTTCCCCGGGTTTCCGACCGATATGCAGGCGCAGGCCATGGTGCTTTCCGCTCTGGCCGACGGCAGCTCCGTCATCACCGAGAACATCTTCGAGAACCGCTTCATGTTCGCCTCCGAGCTCGTGCGCATGGGGGCTCAGATTCGCATCGAGGGGCATCACGCGATGATCCATGGCGTCGAGGGCTACTCCGGCGCCCAGGTGACCTCTCCCGACCTGCGCGGTGGCGCCGCGCTGGCCGTTGCTGGCCTCATCGCGGAGGGATATACCGAGGTTTCCGCCATCCACCATATTGACCGCGGGTACGAGCATTTCGTCGAGAAGCTCTGCGCTCTCGGCGCCCATGTCGAGCGCGTCACCGTTCCCGATCCCATCGACGACTAGATTCAGGTATCCGTATGAAGAAGAAGCCCGTGCAGGAATCTCGCCGCCCCAGTACCGGTGCCGTGAGCAGAATCTACAGCCGCGAAAACGTGGGCCGCTATTCCGAGCGTGCGCGTCAGCGCCGCAGGCGTCGTGCGATTCGCCGCGGCGTCCTTCTCTCCGTCGTGGGCGTTCTCGCCTGCGCCGTCACCGCTGCGGGCGTGTGGATCGGTTCCATCGCGGGCAAGCTGAACAACAACAGCGTCATCACGAGCGGGCTTCTGGAGACTCTCACCGACTCCAACGTCACCAAGGACCCGTTCTACATGTTGCTGCTGGGAACCGACGGCAGGCCCGGTGAGACGTCCTACCGCGCCGACTCCATCGTGTTGGCCCGTATCGATCCGGTGGAGAAGCAGGTGACGCTCGTCTCGATCCCGCGCGACACCAAGGTCGTGTACCAAGGGGAGACGATGAAGATCAACGCCGCCCACACTTACGGCGGCGCTGCGGGCATGGTGGAAGCAGTCAGCGACCTGTGCGGCGTCGACATCTCCCATTACGCCGAGATCAGCTTCGACGGCATGGTCCATCTTGTCGACGCCCTGGGCGGTGTCGAGGTGAACGTGCCCGACAAGATTGACGACCCCAAGGCGGGCGATATGGTGATCGAGCCGGGCCTCCAGACGCTCGACGGCGCTTCCGCGCTCGCATTCTGCCGTTCTCGCGCTTTCGTCGACGGCGACTACACCCGTATGCGCCATCAGCGCATCTTCCTGTCCGCCCTTGCCAACGCGATCCTCAACAAGGTCGATGCGAGCAATCTGGTCGGTCTGGTGAACTCGCTGTCCGATATGGTCGTGACCGACTTGTCCATCCAGGACATCGTGGCCCTCGCCAACTCCATGCGCGGCATGGACACCGATAACATCTGGACCGCGAACCTGCCTTCGTGGGCGGGCGAAGACACCTATATCGACGGCGTGAGCTATGTGTTTGTTTACGAGGACGAGCTCGCCGAGATGATGGAGCGCGTGAACAACGGCGAGAACCCCAAGGGTCCCCAGACCATGGGGCAGGGCGGCGAGGACTCCGCCACGACCGGCGACCTCGTCAACAACGAGTCGAGCGATTGGTCCAACGGCACCGCTACGATCGCGAGTTCGGAGGAGTCGTCAGAGGAGGCGGAAGCCGAATAGCGGTATCTCTCGCTGTATCGCCATAGGTAATGAAGAAGGCCCGGAACCAGTTTGAACTGCCTCCCATTTCTTGGACAGGGAAATAGAAGTCCGAGAGATGGGAGGCTTTCCCTATGGTGACCGACCGAAGATGCAGATACGGCGAGGCGCTCCTGCTCGAGGCGGCGCGGCTCCACGACGCCGGGCTCGGCC
>DBFEBE010000136.1:0-3125 GCA_048318985.1 Collinsella sp. | reverse complement strand
CTGTGTTGTGTGGGGGCTTTAACAGCACCAATTCTTGCATGAGGGTACGTATACGCAACCGCAGGAAGGATACGCTGGTGCGATGACGACGTCACTTTCGTGCGGGCGATGCTCCGCCACGCTCCTGCGCCCCCTGGGTCCGGCTCGCACAGCGGGGCCCTCCCGCGTGGTCGCGGTCAGCGGTGGGATTGGCTCCGGTAAGTCCACCGTGACTGCCACCTTCGCTTCGTTGGGCGCCGTCGTCGCGGACGCCGATGCCATCGCGCGCGAGATAATGGAGCCTGGGAAGGGTACCCTCGCCGAGGTTGCCGCGCGCTTCGGGGCGGACCTGATTCGGCCTGACGGGACTCTCGATCGTGCGGGCCTGGCTCGGCGTGTGTTCGCGGGCGAGGGAGCCGAGGAGCGCGTCGCAGCACTCAACGCCATCACGCACCCAGCCATCGAGCGTCGCGCCTGGGAGATCCTGAGCGCTGCCCCCGCCGGTTCGCTCGCCGTCTATGACGTCCCTCTTCTCCTCGAGGGGGCAGGGGCGGAGCGTTTCGACGCCGTCGTCATCGTCGACGCCCCCCTCGAGGCACGGATCGCGCGCCTGGAGGGCAGGGGAGTGTCGCCCGAGGACGCGCGCGCCCGCATCCGCGCCCAGGCCTCGTCGCAGCAGCGCCGCGCAATCGCGCACGTGTGGATCGATAACTGCGGAAGCACGGACGATCTGGCGCAGGTGTGCACGCAGGTGTGGGAGTGTTGGCTGACCACCGACCTTTAGGGGGCCATGAACGAGGCTGGGGCGCACTTTCGCTCGCCGCGCACCCGGGCGGGTTCTTCGCGCGCCGCCAGGGCGCGGGCGGTAGCGTAGGGGAGTGAGCGAAACCCCCGTCATCCGCCAGGACAAGCCCTTCGAGGTCATTTCCCCCTACACGCCGTCGGGCGACCAGCCCAAGGCGATCCGTGAGCTGGCTGCGCGTATTCGTGACGGGGAGCAGGACGTCGTCCTCATGGGTGCGACGGGCACGGGCAAGAGCGCGACCACGGCGTGGCTCATCGAAGAGCTTCAGCGTCCCGCGCTGGTCCTGGAACCCAACAAGACGCTCGCCGCGCAGCTTGCGGCCGAGTTCCGCGAGCTGCTGCCCAATAACGCCGTCGAGTACTTCGTGTCCTACTACGACTACTACCAGCCCGAGGCCTACGTCCCCCAGACGGACACGTTCATCGAGAAGGATTCCTCGATCAACGATGAGGTCGAGCGACTGCGGCACAGCGCCACGAACTCCCTGCTCACCCGCCGCGACACGGTCGTCGTCTCCTCGGTGTCCTGCATCTACGGCCTCGGCACCCCCGAGGAATACGTGGCGCGCATGATCGAGCTGAGCCGCGGCATGATTATCGACCGCGATACCCTGCTGCGGCGCTTCGTCGCCATGCAGTACGTGCGCAACGACATGGCCTTCACGCGCGGCACGTTCCGCGTGCGCGGCGACACGATCGAGATCATCCCCGTCTACGAGGAGCTCGCGATCCGCATTGAGATGTTCGGTGACGAGATTGATTCCCTCGCGGTGCTACACCCGCTCACTGGTGACGTGATCGACCAGGTCGACCACACCTACCTGTTCCCGGCCTCGCACTATGTGGCCGGCGAGGAACGCATGAAAAAGGCGATCGCCTCCATCGAAGAAGAGCTGGATGATCGGCTCGCGTGGTTCCGCGGCCAGAACAAGCTCCTCGAGGAACAGCGCCTGCGCATGCGCACGACCTTCGACCTGGAGATGCTCAAGGAGATCGGGTCGTGTTCGGGCGTGGAAAACTACTCGCGTCACATCGACGGGCGCGGACCCGGCACGCCGCCGCACACGCTGCTGGACTACTTCCCCGACGACTTCCTGCTCATCATCGATGAGTCGCACGTGACCGTCCCGCAGATCGGCGCGATGTTCGAGGGTGACATGTCGCGTAAGCGCACCCTCGTCGACTATGGGTTTCGTCTGCCCTCCGCGATGGACAACCGCCCCCTCAAGTGGGACGAGTTCACGGCGCGCATCGGCCAGACCGTCTACCTGTCCGCGACGCCCGGCCCCTACGAGCTTGAGCGCTCCGACGGGGTGGTCGAGCAGATCATCCGCCCGACGGGCCTGGTCGATCCGCTCGTCGTCGTCAAGCCCACCGAGGGGCAGATCGACGATCTCCTCGAACAGGTGCGCCTGCGCGTCGAACGAGACGAGCGCGTCCTTGTCACCACGCTCACGAAGAAGATGGCCGAGGAGCTCACGACCTACCTGGCCGAGCGCGGCGTCAAAGTCGAATACCTGCACTCCGACGTCGACACACTGCGCCGCGTCGAGCTGCTACGCGAGCTGCGCCTGGGTACCTTCGACGTGCTCGTCGGCATCAACCTGCTGCGCGAGGGCTTGGACCTGCCCGAGGTCTCCCTCGTGTCCATCCTCGACGCCGACAAGGAAGGCTTCCTGCGCTCGACCCGCTCGCTCATCCAGACGATCGGTCGCGCCGCACGAAACGTGTCCGGCGAAGTCCACATGTACGCGGACAACATGACGGACTCCATGAACGAGGCCATCTCCGAGACGATGCGTCGCCGCGAGATCCAGATCGCCTACAACAAGGAGCACGGCATCGACCCGCAGCCGCTGCGTAAGAAGATCTCGGACGTCACCGACATGCTCGCCCGCGAGCAGGTTGACACGCAGACCCTCCTCGAGGGCGGGTACCGCAAGGAGAAGAGCGCGCGCGACCGAGGTGCGGCTGCGACGCCTGCCGTCTCGAATCCTGGTCAGCGCGCGGAGGCTGAGCTTGCCGAACTCATCGAGGAGTTGTCTGCCCAGATGATGACCGCCGCCCAGCACCTCCAGTTCGAGGTCGCGGCGCGCCTACGCGACGAAATCGAGGATCTCAAGAAGGAACTGCGCGCCATGAAGCGCGCCCACTGAGCCGACCAGACGCCGTCGGCAGGCTCACGCGAGCACGCGGCGGCCTCGTCCCCGTGGCCCACGATTCGGTGAGCGACAGACGCCACTTACCTGGGTGAGCGCGCCCGTCGCTGTGTCTGACTAGACTAGAAGTGTTAGCGGAGGGGAGTACTCCCACCAACAGTGGCGTCGTCATCACGACGGCCC
>DBFEBE010000135.1:0-13354 GCA_048318985.1 Collinsella sp. | reverse complement strand
CGCACCGCGCCGATGGTACTGCGGGGCAAGCCCGTGGGAGAGCAGGGCGCCGCTGACCGGTGGACTGCGTTTCGGGGCAGGGGCCCCCGCGGAGGTATCCGCGGGGGCCCCTGCCCGTTTCAGGGCGCCTTGGGCGCGGGCCGCATCTCGAGTCTTTGGGGCTACAATGTATTGGTTACTGATACATTGAGGGAGGTGTGTATGGCCGAGGCGGGAATCGGTGTCGACATCGTCGAGATCTCACGATTCGAATCCATCCTTCATAAGAACCCTGCGTTCATTCAAAAGATGTTTACTGATGAAGAGCGTGCGTACTGTCAGGCGTCTTCGCGCCCTGCTGCTCACTATGCTTGTCGATTTGCTGCTCGCGAGGCCGTTCTTAAGGCTTTGGGCACTGGATTTGGACAGGGCGTGGGCCGATACGACGTTTCCGTTTCCCGTGATGACAGGGGAAAGCCTCGCGCCGTGCTCTCTGGCGGAGCTGAGCGAATCGCCCATGACCTCGGGATTGTCGAGGTGGCTATCTCGCTATCGTTTACGAGCGGTCTGGCCATTGCCAACGCTATGGCGATAACCGCCGACGCTCGACCAAAGCCCAAACCTTCAAGAGAGGATGAGCGGGAGCGTATCGCCCGATCTTTCAAAGATGCGCGCTCCGTTCTCGATGAGCTTGAGCGTGTCCAAATTCAAGAGGATTCGAAGTTCGACCCCGTTCGTTTCACGGAGGAGTAGTTCAATGAGAGCCGTTCTCACGACTGAAGAAGTTACCGAGCTGGAAAACATCATCGAACGCCAAGGCACGTCCAAAGCTGAGCTGATGGAGCATGCGGGCGAATACGTCGCTCGCGTTGTGGCCAACTATGATCCCAAGCACGTTCTCGTCTTAACCGGGTTCGGTAATAACGGCGGAGACGGATGGGTCGCTGCCGATATCCTTCGTCAGAAAGATATCGATGTCACCGTTGTGACGCCCGTTGAGCCCAATGAGATTCCGAGCGCCCTCGCTCGACATGTTGCACGCCGGACTGCCGGTCGGGATGTCACGGTCGTTGTCGGCCCTTCTCGCGACGAGCTCACCGCCCTCATCGGAGAGGCTGATGTCGTCGTCGACGCCATTCTCGGCACGGGGTTCCACGGTCGCGTTCGCCCTCCGTTCTCCATTTGGATCCCGACGCTCAACGAATTGGGTCCAATCGTTGTCTCAGCCGATATTCCCTCCGGTCTCAATGCGCAGAGCGGGGTCGTTGAGGACTGCTGCGTTCGTGCCGATAAGACCGTAACCATGATTGCGCCGAAGATCGGTTTGTTCAGCGCTGACGGGCCCGGCTTTGTCGGCGACCTTGAAGTCGGGGAGCTTTACGACCGGCTTGACGAGGTTATCGGCGATGTGGATCATGCGGCGGAGATCGTCGAGGGCGGCGATCTTGTGGACTATATCGAACCGCTCGCCTCGAATGTAAATAAGTATTCGCGCGGGTCCGTACTCGTCGTTGCCGGTTCTGCCCAGTATCCCGGCGCGGCCATCATGGCGGCCAAGGCCGCGGCGCGCGCGGGTGCTGGCTATGTGTCCGTGGCCGCTCCCGATGCTTGCGCCAACCTTATCCGCATGGCGGTCCCCTCGATTCCCGTCATCGCGATCCCCTCTGACACGCGCGGCTCCTTTGGCGCCGCCGCACGGCAGGTCGTATGCGGAATAGCGGGTAAATTCGACTGCATCCTGTGCGGTCCCGGGATGACGACGGCATCCGGATGCCTTCAAGTCGTGCTCGGGCTGCTCGAGATGGACGTGCCCCTCATCCTCGACGCCGACGCGCTTAACTGTCTCGCCCGCATGGCGATTGACGGCATCGAGAAGACGCCGGAGCTGTATCGCCGCGAGGCGCCGCTCATCTTCACGCCGCACCATAAGGAGCTTTCGCGTCTGTGCGGCGACATTCCGATCAGCGGGCTTGCCGATGCGGTGGATGCTGCCCGCGAGATCGTCTGGGCGGTTGGATCCGACAACATGATCGTCATCGCGAAGGGTGCCACCACGGCCATCGTGGGCGTGGAGAAGGTTCTCCTTCCCCAGGCGGGACCAGCCTCGCTTGCGACCGCGGGGTCAGGCGACGTGCTGGCGGGCATCATCGCCGGAACGGTGGCCACTACCCATGGCGACGTCGATCGGTGGGAGATGCTGGCTGCGTACGCCGTCGCGATCCATTCATTCACGGGCTATGCGGCAGCTGCGCAGTACGGCGAGAAGAGCGTCATCGCGACCGACCTGATCGACCTGATCGGCGAGGCTATGAACCTTGTCGAGGCCGAGGCCGCTCGCGATCTTTGCCCGCTCGATGACGGGGAGGGCGAGCGCTGATGCCGATGAGGAGGGAACCTGAGACGCGCTGGGCCTGGGTCGAGATCGATCAGGGCGCCTTGCGCCGCAACACGCGCGCGTTCAAGAATCTGCTCGGCCCCCGGCAGCGTCTGTGCTGCGTCGTCAAGGCCGATGCTTACGGCCACGGTGCCCCCCAGTGCGCAAAGATCATGCAGGCCGCTGGGGCCGACATGTTTGCGGTCGCGACGGTCCACGAGGGAGTGGAGCTTCGCCGGTCGGGAATCTCCGCTCCGATTCTCGTTCTAAACGAGCCTCCCATCTCGGCGATCGACACCCTGCTCGAGCACCAGGTCATGCCCTCGCTGTATACATCAGAGTTCGCGATGGCGTACGGCGAGCGTGCGGTTCAGCTCGGATGCGTGGGAAGATACCATATGGCGATCGAGACGGGCATGAACCGCATCGGCGTGCACTATGCGGATGTGCTCGATTTCAGACGCGAGATAGATTTTCACCGGGGCATTGCGTGCGATGGTGTTTTCACGCACTTCGCCACCGCGGACGACATCAACGGCTGGGACTATAAGCTCCAGTGCACGCGTTTCGACGAGGCCGTCGCGGCGATGCGTGACGCCGGATACGAGTGCGGCATCGTCCACTGCGACAACACCCCCGCATCGATTCTCGATGCATCGACGCATTACGACATGATCAGGGCGGGTGTCGGCCTTTACGGTTTGCACCCCTGCGATGCGACGCACGCTGCCATCAGGCTCGACCCGGTTATGAGCGTCCGTGCCCGCGTGACGCGCACCGCCCATCCGGCGATGGGGGAGGGCGTGGGATACGGGTTCACGTATCGCGTGCCCCGGACGCGCGTGCAGATCTGCACGCTGCCTGTCGGTTACGCCGACGGCCTGTCGCGCACCCTGTCGAACCGCATGGAGGTGCTCTATCGCGGGACGAGGATTCGGCAGGTGGGTAACATCTGTATGGATCAGTGCATGGTGGCGGTGCAGCAGACGCCCGTCTGTCAAATTCCTGAGGCAGAGCACGGCGACATCATGACGATCGTCGGGCGCGAGGGTGACTCGGAGATCACCATGGACGAGATGGCTCGCCTGCGCGGGACGATCAACTACGAGGTCGCATGCGGTTTCGGCATGCGCTTGGACAAGGTCTACGTATAAAGGAGCGCTATGGGCGTCATGCATATCCCCGGTCATGAGAAGCAGGGGCCCCGCGAGGTCGCGTTGGACGAGATCCGCGAGGTCATGGGCGACTGCCGCCTGTGCCAGCTATGCCAGACGAGGACGAATATCGTGTTCGGCACCGGAAGCCCGCATGCGCGCGTCATGTTCGTGGGCGAGGCGCCCGGTAAAAACGAAGACTTGCAGGGCGAGCCCTTTGTGGGCCGCGCGGGGGAGAACCTGAACAGGATCCTGTCCCTGGCCGGCTTGGCGCGCGAGGACGTGTACATCGCGAACGTGCTGAAATGCCGGCCCCCGCAAAACCGCAATCCCCTGGCAGACGAGGTGCTCGCCTGCTCGCCGTTTCTGCGCGAGCAGATCAGGAGCATCTGGCCGGATATCATCGTGACGCTGGGAAATCCTGCGACGCATTTCGTCTTGAAGACCGAGATCGGAATCACCAAGCTGCGCGGCCGCTTCCATCAGATGGGGCATTTCACCGTCATGCCGACGTTTCATCCGGCGGCGGCCCTGCGCAATCCTGCTTGGCAGGAGCTACTTGAGGCGGATTTCCGGATGCTGGGGGAGTACTTGGCCGAGCACCCGCAGGCGGGGCCCCGCATCGCCCCCTCTGCGGAGTCGGATGCGCTTCCGCGTCTGGGGGAATGACGATGGCGCTGACAAGAATCGCTCCCCTCGCCTTCAGATCCGAGTGCGTGGAAGACACGGTGCGCCTGGGGACCCTTGCGGCGCCGTTGCTCCAGGACGGGGACGTTCTCGTCCTCACGGGGGGCCTTGGCGTCGGAAAGACGCATTTCACCAAAGGCGTATCTGCCGGGCTCGGAGACGCGCACCCGGTGACGAGCCCTACGTTCGCGCTCATGGCCGTGCATGACGGGGGAAGGATCCCGCTGTTCCATTTCGACCTGTATCGGCTCGAGCATGCATTCGAGCTCGAGGACACGGGTATCTACGACGTGCTCGGGTACGAGGGCGCCTGCCTGCTCGAGTGGGGGGAGCAGTTTCAGGACGAGCTGTGCGATGAGTACCTTTCGGTGCGCATCGAGCGCATCGGGGGTGAACCGGACGCACGCGCCGTCACCTTGGAACCCTTTGGCGCCCGCGCGTCCGAGTTGGCCGAGGCGGTCGATGCGGCCGTCGTCTTTCCGCATTAGCCCGGGGCCGTTCGGTCCTGGGGGCATCGAGCGCCTTTCGGACCGAACCGGGAAATCGCCGGCGTCCCGCCCATTCGCGATGGGCGGGGCTGCGGGCCTCTGCGCCGCGCCGCGCGGGTCTCGTTGGCTCGATATCGTTTCAGTCTGCATACTCTGAGGTGGCGAAGATGAAGTTAGATGAATTGCGTACGCTGGTCGTTGCCGTGGACACGTCGACGGACATGCTCGCTTGCGCGGTCGCGTGGTGGACGCCCGAGGTGTTCTTCGACGACACCCCGTCGCGTGCGTGCGTCGAGCTGCTCTCCTCGCGGGATCACGCCTGCCGGCGCAGGGCGAACGTCGAGCTGGTCGAGACGGTGGACGCCGCTCTCGCGGACGCGGGCATGACGCGAGCCGACGTGGGCGGCTACCTGGTGGGCCGCGGGCCGGGCTCGTTTACGGGCGTGCGTATCGGCATCTCGACGGCGAAGGGGCTCGCGGTGGGCGCCAACGTGCCACTCATGGGCGCCTCGACGCTCGATGCCTGCGCATGGACCGCGTGGCAGGCGGGGACGCGCGGGATGCTTGCCGTCGCGGCGGACGCGATGCGGGGCGAGGTCTACCCCGCCTTGTACGATCTCGATGACCAGGGACCGCACCGCCTGTTCGAGCGCGAGCGCGTCGTCAAGGCGGCGGCGGTGGCGGATGAGTGGGCTTCCCGCACCGATTCCGATTCGCTCCAGCTCACGGGTGACGGCCTGGCGCGGCATGGGGCCCTGTTCGAGCGCGCGGGCCTCATGGAGCGCGCGCTGCCGCGCGAGCTGTGGTGGCCCAGCGGCGCCGGCCTTCTCGCCGCCGCCGCGAGCCCTGAGGGCCTCGCCGCCGCAGGCTCCACCGATCCCGGGGCGGTGCTCCCCGTGTACACTCGGCTTTCCGATGCCGAGGAGAACGAGCGCAGGCGGCTCGGTCTGAGCGAAAGCCCGAACGCAGCGCTGACAGGCGTCGCCGATGAGCTTGCCGGTCGACACCTGCAGTATCGTCCCATGGCCGCGGCGGATGCGGAGGCCATGGCCGAGCTCGAGCTGGAGAGCTTCCGGGGTGCGGGGCATGAGCCCTGGAGCGCCTCGGCGTTCCTCTCCGAGCTCGACCCCGGCTCGCCCGCGGCGCGGACCTGGTGGGTCGCCCACGACGACGGCGCCCTCATAGGGTTTGCCGGCGGCATGGTCGTGGACCGAGATGTGGAGATCCTGGACGTGGCGGTCGCCTCGGCGCACCGTCGTTCCGGCATCGCTCGAAAGCTGCTGGCGCATGTGAGCTACGATGCGCAGATGCTCGGCTGCACGACGTCGTCGCTCGAGGTGGAGGACGGGAACGATGCGGCGATCTCGCTGTATGAGGGGTTGGGCTACAAGGCCGTCGGCCACCGTCGGGCGTATTACGGCGCCGGCCGTGACGCCGTCGTGATGCGCGCGGACCTGCCGCTCGTCCTCCCCCTCGACCCTGCCTCGCCCGAGCCGACCGCAGCGTCGGCGCGCGATTGGCCTCTTGCCGAGCCTGGGCGCAGCGCTCGCGAGCGCGAGGAGATCGCCCGCCGCAATCCGATCCTTGCAATCGAGAGCTCCTGCGACGAGACCGCCGTCGCCATCATCGACGCCGAGGGCCGTCTCCTTGCGAACCAGGTTTCGACTCAGATCGATTTCCACGCCCGATTCGGCGGCGTGGTGCCCGAGATCGCATCGCGCAAGCACGTCGAGGTTATCGCGGGCGTGGTCGATGCGGCGCTCGAGGAAGCCGGTCGGGTCCTGGGCCTGGAGGGAGGTCCCCTGATGCCGTCGGAGCTCGCTGCGGTCGGCGTCACGCAGGGCCCTGGTCTGGTCGGGGCGCTGGTGGTGGGCGTCGCGTTCGCGAAGGGGTTCGCGTATGCGGCGAACAAGCCGCTCATATGCGTGAACCACCTTGAGGGGCACCTCTATGCGAACAAGCTCACGACGCCCGACCTCGAGCCCCCGTTCATCTTCACGCTCGTTTCCGGCGGCCACACCATGCTGGTCCACGTGCGCGCCTGGGGCGACTACGAGGTGCTGGGGGAGACGCTCGACGATGCGGTCGGCGAGGCGTTCGACAAGGTCGCCAAGGCCCTCGGGTTGGGCTACCCGGGCGGCCCCATCATCTCGCGGCTCGCGGAGACGGGCGACCCCAGGGCGATCGACTTCCCCCGCGCGCTGAACAGCCGGGGAGACTATCGCTTCTCGCTCTCCGGCCTGAAGACGGCGGTCACGCTGTACATCGAGCAGGAGACGGCCGCGGGCAGGACGATCCACCTCCCCGACCTCGCCGCATCGTTCGAGGCCGCCGTCTTCGACGTGCAGTACAAGAAGGCGAAAGGGGCCCTGCGGGAGACGGGCGCCCGCGAGTACTGCATCGGCGGTGGCGTCGCAGCGAACCCGCACCTGCGCCGCATGATGATCGAGAAGCTCGGCCGTCAGGGGATCCGCGTGACGGTCCCCCCGCAGAACGCCTGCACGGACAATGCCGCGATGATCGCGGTCGTCGCCCACGAGAAGTATCGCCGGGGCGAGTTCTCCTCATTCGACGTGGATGCGGACCCGAACATGACGCTCTAGCGACATAGACGGCCCGATTGGAGAACGGGGCGGGCGCCGGTAGGTCACCGGCGCCCGCCCCGAGCGGTTTGCAGGGCCCTGTTGTCGGGGTCAGCCGCGCAGCACGATGTCGATCAGCTCGGAGGGGCTGTCGACGACGTAGTCCGCACCGGCGCGTTCGAGCTCCTCGCGCCCTCGGAATCCCCAGGAGACCCCGATGGATTTGAGGCCCGCGTTGTGGCCGCAGTCGATGTCCACATCGGAGTCGCCGACGTAGAGGGCGTTTCCGGCATCGGCCCCAAGCAGGTCGAGCACATGGCGGGTCACCTGGGGATCGGGCTTGGGCGGGTAGGCGTCGGTCCGTCCCTGGACGACCGCGAAGCGATCGGTGCCAAAAAAGCGCGCGACCAAGGGAAGCGCCGCTTCATGGTCCTTGTTGGTGAGGACCGCGAGCTCGAGACCGTGAGAGCGGAGCGCATCGAGCATCTCGAGCGTTCCCGGGTACGGTGCGGTGGTATCTTCCTTGTGCTCGGCGTAGAAGGACCGGAACTCGGCGAGCGCCTGTTCGAACATGGCTGTGTCGCCGACGTATTCCGCGGGCATGAAGCGCTCGACGAGCTTGAGCATGCCGTTGCCCACTTTGCGCCTGTATGCATCCACGGGGAATGTGGGCCATCCGTGGGCGGCGCAGACGCGGTTGCCCGCCCCCGCGAGGTCGGCGAGGGTGTCGAGAACGGTTCCATCGAGGTCGAAGATGACGTGCGAGAATGCCATGCGGTCTCCTTGTCCAGGTGTACGCGGCTTATCGTACACCGCCGCCGACCCTTCTTGGGACGGCCGCAAAAAAGGCGCGACCCGTACGAGACGGACCGCGCCGGGGAAGGGCGTCTTGTGATGGGCGTCGGCCTACAGGGCGGCCTCGACCTCCGCGATGAGCTTGGGCTTGGGGACGGCGCCGACGGTGCGCATGGACTCCTTGCCGTCCTTGAGCATGACGAGGGTCGGGATGGACATGACGCCGTACTGCATGGCGAGGTCCTGGTTCTCGTCGACGTTGCACTTGGCGACCACGATGCGGCCGTCCATCTCCTCGGCGAGCTCGTCGACGAGGGGGGAGAGCATGCGGCACGGCCCGCACCACGGGGCCCAGAAGTCGATGAGGACGGGAAGGTCGCTGTTGAGAAGCTGATTGAAGTTTTGGGGGTTGGCCTCGATGACTGCCATGGTTCCTCCTATGGGACTCCCGCAACTACGTGCGGTTTCTTTGCTGTCGAGGTGGCTTATACCCACATATGCGAACCTGTTGCACACGCGGTGGCCTTCTGTGACATAGTCACGAACCGGGGGCATCTTCGTCCCGGGCGACCGCCCGTGCCCGTCCGGCGCCATGCGCGGTATGATGGCAGGAGCTGAAAAGGACGGAGGGCACATGGGGATCTCGGCAACAGAGCGCAAGGAAGCGTTCGTCCGCGCCACGGAGGAGGAGCTGCGCTCCCTCGAGGGGCGGGGCGTATCGATGGCGGGCAACGCGTTCTCTCCCATCGTGATGGTCAAGGGGGAGCTTAACGCGGGCGAGCTCGGCGGCGCCGAGCTTCTTTCCGGGCCCGACGGCCGCGCCCTGCGCTCAGCCCTCGATGCGATCGGGTACGCTCCGGAGGATTTCTGCGCCCTCTCCTCCGTTTCGGTACGGGACGGTTCCGCGACGCCTCTCGAACCCGAGCTGTTCCGGGAGGCCCTCGAAGCGCTCGATCCCGAGGCCGTGCTCGTCCTTGACGAGGCGGCGGCTGCCGTCGTTCGCGAATCGTACGCCGACGCGCTCGTGGCGATCGAGGATTTCGAGACCGCCATGCTCGCCCCGGGCCTGGTCGCCTCGGTTCTCGGCCGGCGCCTCATGGTGCTCGACGGCTTCGAGGCCGCCCTTGCCGACCCGCAGGAGAAACGGCGCATGTGGTCGTACATCAAGCGCCTCGGTCCCGCCGGCGAGCCTTACTAATATATCTTCGCGAATGATTTCTGCCGTCTTGTCTGCTGTCTTGTCAGCTGACAAGACACATGCCATACTTGCCGGCAGCATACGCTCGACCTAAGGGGAGATATGGCTGCCAACGACAGCGTCGCCATCCCGGCGACTCCGGCGCTCACCCGCGCCGCCTCGGTCCCGGAGGACCTGAGAAATCGCATCGATCGTCTCAAAGGCGAGCGCGATGCGGTCATTCTCGCGCACTACTACGTCGCTCCGGAGGTGCAATCCGTAGCCGACTACGTGGGAGATTCCTTCTATCTCGCCAAGCTCGCCAAGAGTTTGCCCCAAAAGACGATCGTGCTCGCCGGCGTCGAGTTCATGGGCGAGAGCGCGAAGCTGCTCAATCCGGAGAAGACCGTCCTGCTGCCGGAGCCGCAGGCCGATTGCCCCATGGCGCACATGGTGGACGAGTCGACGGTGAGGGTCGCCCGCGAGACGTACGGCGACGACCTCGCGGTCGTCTGCTACGTCAACTCGACGGTGGAGATCAAGAGCTGGAGCGACGTGTGCGTGACGTCGTCCAACGCCGTCAAGATCGTGTCGGGCCTGCCGCAGCGGCACATCCTGTTCATCCCTGACAGAAATCTGGGCAGGTTCGTAGCGGAGCAGTGCCCCGACAAACATGTCATCCTGAACCCCGGCTTCTGCCCGCGGCACCAGGACGTTTCCCTCGAGGAGCTGCTCGAGGCGAAGGCCGAGCATCCGGACGCGCTCGTGCTCGCGCACCCCGAGTGCACCGCGCGCGTGCTCGCGGAGGCCGACTTCATCGGCTCGACGTCGGAGATCATCGATTTCGCGGAAGCGTCGGAAGCCGGGGAGTTCATCGTCGTGACCGTTGACGGGGTCGCCTACGAGCTCGAGAGGAGATGCGCCCGCGTGGGGAAGCGGTTCCATTTCACCCGCACCCGTCCCACCTGCGAAGGTATGGAATCCGTCACCCTCGCGAAGGTTGTCTCCTGTTTGGAGACCGGGTCGGGCGCGGTCGAAATCGCCCGCGCCGATGCGGCAGGGCAGGCGCAGCGAACGCTGGACCGTATGCTCGAGTACGCGGCGCGCGCCTAGGGGGTGGATCCATGGATACACAGGATGCCCGTCCCGCGATTCCGGCAGGCGAGAACGCGACCTGCGACGTGGCGATCGCGGGCTGCGGCGTCGCGGGGCTGTACGCGGCGCTTAGCCTGCCCGCGACCTGCCAGGTGTCGCTGTTCTCGAAAGGGGCCGTCGAGGAGTGCGACTCGATGCTCGCCCAGGGCGGGATCTGCGTGCTTCCCGAGGCGGAGGACTACGACTCGTTCTTCGAGGACACGATGCGCGCCGGTCACGGCGCGAACCGGCGAGAGAGCGTCGACATCATGATTCGATCGAGCAGGGCGATCGTGAACGACTTGCTCGCTCTCGGAGTCGAATTCGCGCGCGAGGGCGACGGGTCGCTCGCGTTCACCCGCGAGGGCGCGCACGCCCGTCCGCGCATCGCCTTCAAGGCGGACATCACGGGAAGGGCGATCACGAGCAAGCTTCTCGACGCGGTCCGCGCGCTCCCGAACGTGCGGATATATGAGCACGTGGCGGCGGTCGACCTCATCGTCGATTGCGAGGACGGGAGGCGCCGTTGCTCCGGCCTGCTGTGCCGGTCCGTGCCGGAGGAGCTGTCGACCTGCACCGCCGAGGAGCTTCGGTCCGACGCGCCGGGCCTCGGGCCCGTGTTCGAGGTCCGCGCCGACCGCACGCTGCTCGCGACGGGCGGCATCGGCGGGGTGTACGAGCACTCGACCAACTACCCGCAGCTGACGGGAGATGCCTGCCTGTTCGCCGCGGAGCATGGCGTCGAGATGGAGGATCTCGATTGCGTCCAGATCCACCCGACGGGCCTCTATTCGGATGCTCCCGGGAGGACCTTCCTGATTTCCGAGAGCTGCCGCGGGGAGGGCGCGATCCTGCTCGACGCCGCCGGCGAGCGCTTCTGCGACGAGCTTCAACCGCGCGACGTCGTCGCGGCTGCGATTCGCGAGCAGATGCGCCGCGACGGGACGGAGCATGCGTGGCTGTCGTTCGAGCCGGTGGACCGCGACGTCGTCTGCGGGCATTTCGCCAACATACGCGAGCACTGCCTCTCCGAGGGCCGCGACATCCTCGAGGAGCCCATTCCCGTCGTGCCCACCCAGCATTACTTCATGGGCGGCGTCCGCGTCGATCGCGATTCCGCCACCGCGCTGGAGGGCCTGTACGTCGCCGGCGAGGCGGCGTGCAACGGCGTTCACGGGAAGAACCGCCTTGCGTCCAATTCGCTGCTCGAGTCCTTGGTCTTCGCGCGTCGCGCGGCGTATTCCATGGCGACCGGGGAGAGCCTGGGCGTGGAGCCTGCGGGCGAGCCCGCCCTGGACGGCGTCCATCGCCCCGTCCCGGGCCCGCGCACCGCGCTCGACGCCCTCATCGAAGCCCGCTCCATCGAAAGGAAGTCAGAATGAACCCCATTACCATGAAGCTTGCCGGCGACGATGCGATCATGCGCGCCCTGCGCGAGGATATAACGTTCGAAGACGTCAGCACGGCGGCGGTGTGCCCTCGTCCGCGAGCCGCTCGCGTGGAGCTCATCGCGAAGGACGCGGGCGTGATCGCGGGCCTCGACGTCTTCCAGCGCACCTTCCAGCTGCTGGACCCGGACACGCACGTCATCTCGGATGTCGCCGACGGCGACGAGGTATCGGCCGGCCAGCAGATCGCCCATGTGCGCGGGGACGCGCGCGTCCTTCTGACGGGCGAGCGCGTGGCGCTCAACTTCCTGCAGCGCATGAGCGGGATCGCGACCTGCACCCGCAGGATGGCGCGCGAGTTGGAGGGCACGGGGACGCAGCTCGTCGACACGCGGAAGACGACCCCCGGCCTGCGCGTGTTCGAGCGCGAGGCGGTGCGCATCGGCGGCGGGCACAGCCATCGATTCAACCTGTCGAGCGCGGTCATGCTCAAGGACAACCACATAGACGCAGCCGGCGGTGTCCGCGCCGCGGTCGCGGCGGCGCGCGCCCATGCGTCGTTCACCTGCACGGTCGAGGTTGAGTGCGAGAGCCTCGATATGGTCGCGGAGGCGGTGGAAGCCGGGGCCGACATCATCATGCTGGACAACATGGATGCCGGCAAGATGAGCGAGGCGATCGAGCTCATCGCCGGCCGCGCCAAGACCGAGGTTTCCGGCAACGTGACCGCGGACAACATCCGCGCCCTTGCCGACCTGGGCGTCGACTACATCTCGTCCGGAGCCCTGACGCATTCGGCGCCGATTCTCGACCTCTCCCTCAAGCATCTGAGGATGCTCGACGAAAGGCGCTCGTAGCATGGACGCCCGGGAGCGCAGGCGCGCGATACTGGCGGCGCTGCTTGCCGAGACGGACCCGGTGAGCGGAAGCGCGCTCGCCCGCGAGGTGGGCGTGAGCAGGCAGGTCGTCGTGGGGGACATCGCGCTGCTGCGCGCCGACGGCCATGATATCGTGGCGACGAACCGAGGCTACGTCTTGCGCGAGCCCGGCTCGACGGGTGTTCCCACGCGCCTGGTCAAGGTGCATCACGGCGAGGACCAGCTGTTCGATGAGCTCGCCGCCGTGGTTGACCGCGGCGGCGCCGTGCTGAGCGTCATGGTCAACCATCGCGTGTATGGCAAGATAACGGCCGACCTGGATATCCGAAACCGTCGCGACATCGAGCGCTATCTCGATGGGATCCGTTCGGGCAAGAGCGTCCCGCTGATGACCGTGACGAGCGGCTACCACTTCCACCGCATCGCGGCGGAGAGCGAGGAGGCGCTCGACGACATCGAGACGGCCCTCGCGGACCTCGGGTTTCTTGCGAAGGTCATGCCCTATGAGCGCGAGGGCATGTCCTGACGGCCCGCATGCCGGCTCACCTGCGGCGCGCAAAAGAAAAGGCCCCCCGTGTTGAACTGCCTCCCATTTCTTGGACAGGGAAATAGAAGTCCGAGAGATGGGAGGCTTTCCCTATGGTGACCGACCGAAGATGCAGATACGGCGAGGCGCTCCTGCTCGAGGCGGCGCGGCTCCACGACGCCGGGCTCGGCC
>DBFEBE010000134.1:0-5970 GCA_048318985.1 Collinsella sp. | reverse complement strand
AGATCGGCGACGTCGTGATGAAAGTGAACCGCCGATGATGAACGAGGGAAACACCTCGCCCGCGACCGGCGGCGCCGGGGCAGACCTGAGCCCGATATCCGAGCTCACGCCCCAGCCCGTCATGGACTTCGCCGACGCCCCCGCCGCACTCGACGCCGACCAGGCCGAGACGGCGGGTTCTCCCGTATTTACGGGAGGGGGAGCGCCGGGCGACCTTTTCGCCGCCGCGCCGGACGTCGACACCCGCACGCCCGAGGAGATCCAGGCCGAAGACGAGGAGTTCCTCGCCGCGGCCGCCGCGTCCACGGCCGGCACGCCCGAACCCGGAACGGACGCGGGCGAACCCTGCGGGCAGAAGCCGGAGGCGATGGACCCGCAGGCGCCCGCGCCGGTGCACTTCGCCGAAGACGCCGAGCTGCCCGGATCCCGCGAGGCCGCGGGCGCTCCCCTCCGCGCCGCCGCGCCGCAGGGCACGTCCGCCGACGGCGAGGACCCGGTCGCGGCCGGTCCGCAGCCCCTGTCCGACGACCCCATCACCATGCTGCCCGGCATGCACCCGGCGCTTCCCGAGGACGAGCCCGTCGAGCCGACGGCGCCCAGGGCCGCCGCGCCCGCATCCGAGTCTGTCCCCGATCCCGCCGCCCCCGAGGACACCGCGGAGATCGACGTCGTCCAGGTCGAGGCGAAGCTCTCCGACCCCGGCAGCACGCAGAGCTTCGCTCCCGTGACGTGCGACCGCATCGAGACGGATTCCACCTACGACGCCGGCACGACCACCTCGCTCATGTGGGGCGCCCGCTCCGACGTGGGATGCGTCCGCAACCACAACGAGGACTCCTACCTCGTGGCCTCGCCGCTGTTCGCCGTCTGCGACGGCATGGGCGGCCACGCCGCGGGCGAGGTCGCGAGCGCCATCGCCGTCGAGACCATCGCCGCCGCCGCGCCCGACACCGCCGACCCGGCGCTGCTCGCCGCCGCCGTCGAGGCGGCCAACACCGCCGTCATCGAGGCCGCCGTCAACGGCGTGGGGCGCCCGGGCATGGGCTGCACCGCCACCGCCGCCTACATCGAGGGCACCACCGTGGCCATCGCGCACGCCGGGGACTCGCGCGCCTACCTGCTCCACGAGGGCACCCTCATCCGCATCACCCGCGACCACTCCTATGTCGAGGAGCTCGTCGACGCCGGCGAGATCACCGCGGACGAGGCCCGCGTCCACCCCAACCGCTCGGTCATCACCCGCGCGCTCGGGTCGGACCCGGCCATGTACGCAGACCACTTCTCCTTGAACATCGAGGAGGGGGACCGCCTCATCCTGTGCTCCGACGGCCTGTCGAGCATGATCCCCGACAACGACATCGAGGACATCGCCGTGCAGTCCGCCACGCCGCAGATGTGCACCGACAACCTCGTGGACGCCGCGCTCGCCGCGGGTGGCGGCGACAACGTCACGGTCATCGTCATCGACGTGGTCGACGACGGCCGCATGGCCGACCTCGCCCGCAGGCGCCGCCGCAACTTCCTGGTCGGCGCCGGGACGATCCTCGCCGTGGTGCTCCTCGCCGTCGTGGGCATGGCCCACTCCGTGGCGGGTTCCGTCTACCTCGGCTGCGACGGCGACACCGTCGCCGTGTACCGGGGCTCGCCCGCGAGCATCTTCGGCATCGAGCTGAGCACGCTCGAGGAGTCCACGAGCATCGAGCTCGCCGACCTCCCCGAGGACACCCAGCACCGCCTGGAGGAAGGCATCCCCCAAGCGAGCCTGGACGAGGCGCGCGACACGCTCTCCGCCTATCGCAGCCAGATCGACGAGCAGCAAGCCGAGCTCGCCGCGAACGCCGCGACCATCCGCAGCGGCACGGAGGCGGGCGCCGGCGCGCCGGCCGACGCCGCGACCGATACCGCAGACACCCCCGAAGGAGGCGCATGATATGGGCAGCCGACGCAACACCGAACTCTTCCTGCTGATCGCAGCGGCATTCCCGGTGACCCTCCTCTACGCGCTCTACGTGGTGACCACCGGCACCGAGCTGTCGTTCACCACCCTCGTCGTGCCCCTGGGCCTGTTCGCCGCGTTCGCCGCGGCGCACATCGCCGCGCGCATCTTCGCCCCGGGCGCCGACCCGGCGATCCTGCCCGTCGTGTTCCTGCTCTCGGGCATCGGCATCACGTTCGTCACCCGTCTCGCGCCCAACCTCGCGATGAGCCAGCTGATGATCCTGTTCGCGTCCATCGCCTGCATGGTGATCACGCTCGCCGCGATCAAGAACCTCGACGCGGTGCGGCGCTACAAGTACACCTTCGGCGCCATCGGCATCATCCTGCTGCTGCTCCCCATGTTCATCGGAACCGAGATGTACGGCTCCAAGCTGTGGATCCGGATCGGCAGCTTCACCATCCAGCCCGGCGAGTTCGCCAAGATCTTCATCGTCCTGTTCCTCGCGGGCTACCTCTCCGAGAACCGCGAGCTGCTGTCCATCTCCAACCGCTCCATCCTAGGCATCAAGATCCCGCGCCTGCGCCTGCTCATGCCGCTGTTCGTCGTCTGGGGCGTCTGCCTGCTCATCGTCGCGTTCGAGCGCGACCTGGGCAGCGCGCTGCTGTTCTACACGATGTTCCTCATCATGCTCTACGTCGCGACCGGGCGCGTGAGCTACGTCATCATCGGCATGCTCATGCTCGTCGTGGGCGCTGTGGGCATGTACTTCGTGATGGGCCACGTGCGCGTGCGCTTCGCCACCTGGATCGACCCGTTCGCCGACGCCCAGGACACCGGCTACCAGCTCGTCCAGTCCATCTACTCGCTGGCCGACGGCGGCCTGGTGGGCACCGGCATCGGCCGCGGCATGGCCGACCTCATCCCCGTCGTCGAGTCCGACTTCATCTTCTCCGCCATCGGCGAGGAGATGGGCCTGCTCGGAGGCGCCGCCGTGCTCTTCGGCTTCATGCTGTTCGCCGTGCGCGGCCTCACCGTCGCGGCCCGCGCCAAGTCCGACCTCTCCGCCTTCGTGGCGAGCGGCCTCACCGCGGCCATCTCCTTCCAGGCGTTCCTCATCGTGGGCGGCGTCACCCGCCTCATCCCGCTGACCGGCGTCACCCTCCCCTTCATGAGCCAGGGCGGCTCCTCGCTCCTGGCGAGCTTCATCATCGTCGCCATCCTCATGCGCGCCGGCGACGAGGCGACCGGGCGCTCCGTCGAGCTCGACGGGACGGGCATCGTCTCCGCAGGCGGCAGCCCCAGCCCGCTCAGCGCGCGCCTGCTCGGCGGCCGCCCCGCGCAGCAGGAGCCGCGCGGCGCCCAGGCCTCGCGCGGCTCGCACCTGCGCCGCCGCACCCTGGACACGCCCGAATCCGGCGTGCTGGGACGCGTCGAGCTCTCGAAGCGCCTCACCCGCGAGGTCTTCCTGTTCACCGCGCTGTTCGCCGTGCTCATCGGCAACCTCACCTATATCCAGGTGATCAAGGCCAAGGACTACCAGTCCATGGCCGGCAACAACCACACCATCATGCGCGCCGCCTACGTCAAGCGCGGATCCATCATCACGAGCGACGGCCTCACCCTCGCCGAGTCCGTGCAGCAGGAGGACGGAACCTACCTGCGCTCCTACCCCAACGGCAACCTCGCGGCGCACACCGTGGGCTACTACTCCAACCAGTACGGGTCGAGCGGCATCGAGTCGAGCATGAACGCCACGCTCACCGGCAGCAAGGACTACTCGAGCTGGCAGAACGCGGTGAGCTCGCTCGCCGGCATCTCCCAGCCCGGCAACTCCGTGCAGCTCACCATCAACTCGCGCGTCCAGGCGGCCGCCGAGCAGGCGCTCTCGGGCAAGTCCGGCGCCATCGTCGTGCTCGACCCGCGCACCGGCGCCGTCCTCGCCAAGGCGAGCGCCCCCAACTACACCAACTCCGACGTCTCCGCCATCATGAGCGGGGCCGAGACCGGCGAGTCGCTCTTCGACCGCACCACCCAGGCGCTCTACACGCCGGGATCGACCTTCAAGGTGATCACGCTCGCCGCCGCGCTGGACTCCGGCACCGCGACGCTCGACACCACCTACCGCGCGCCCGCGTCGATGGACATCGGCGGCGCCGAGGTGGTCAACCACCTCAACGAGGACCTGGGCACCCTCAGCCTGCAGAAGGCCTTCGCCTATTCCTCCAACACCGCGTTCGGACAGGTCGCCGACGAGGTGGGCGCCGAGGCGCTCGTCAACTACGGGCGCGCCTTCGGCTACGGCAGCGACCTCGGCCTCGACTTCACCACCACCGCCTCGATCCTGCCCGAGGCCTCCGAGATGACGGAGTGGGAGCTCGCCTGGGCGGGCGCCGGCCAGCCCGTCGGCCAGGGCCACACGCCCGGCCCCCAGACCACCGTCATGCAGAACGCCGTGATGGTGGCGGCCATCGCCAACAACGGCCTCGCGATGAACCCCTACGTGGTCGAGCAGATCCTCTCGCCCACCGGCACCGTGGTCAAGACCACCCAGGCGCGCTCGCTCGGCCAGGCCGTCAGCGCCGCGACCGCGGCCGACGTCAAGCGCGCGATGCTCGCCGTCGTCGACGAGGGCTCCGGCACCGCCGCGTCCATCGCCGGCGTGGACGTCGCCGGCAAGACCGGCACCGCCGAGGCCACGGCCGACCAGGTGAACACCGCGTTCGTCGGCTTCGCCCCCTACGACACCCCCACCGTGGCCATCTCGGTCATGATCGAGAACTACAGCGAGAACGACCCGAACGAGCTCTCGGCGGCGGCGATCGCCGGCCAGGTGCTCAAGGTCGCCCTCGCCGCTCAGGGAGCGTGATGCCATGGGGATGCGCATCTTGGATACCGCACGCGCACGGTACGTCCGCTGCCCGCGCATGTGCGATACGTCCGGCCCTCGGGCGAACCCGCCCCGTCGGGACCCGCACGAGGCCGTGAGGGCAGCGAGAACCCGTGCCGGCGCGCCCGCGCCCGCACGCACAGGACTATGGATCGACATGCACGCGATTGCATTGGATTGATGAGGAGTAGAACAGATGGCGGAATCGCAGCGATTGCTCGGAGGTAGGTACCTTCTCAAGGACAAGGTGGGCGCAGGCGGCATGGCGAGCGTCTACCGCGCGACGGACCAGGTGCTCGACCGCACCGTCGCCGTGAAGATCATGCTGCCGCAATACGCCGGCGACGCGACCTTCGCCGCGCGCTTCAAGCAGGAGGCGCAGGCGGCCGCCGGTCTCCAGAGCCCGTACATCGTGGGCGTGTACGACTGGGGCAAGGACGGCGAGACGTACTACATCGTCATGGAGTACCTGCGCGGGACCGACCTCAAGAGCGGCATCCGCAGCCACGGGGCGCTGGACCCCAAGAAGGTCGCCCAGATCGGCAGCCAGATCTGCTCCGCGCTCTCCGTCGCGCACCGGCACGAGATCGTGCACCGCGACATCAAGCCGCAGAACATCATGGTGCAGCCCGACGGCAACATCAAGGTGATGGACTTCGGCATCGCCCGCGCCAAGAACAGCCATCTCACCCAGGACAACAACGTGCTGGGCACCGCGCACTACGTCTCCCCGGAGCAGACGCGCGGCCAGGAGCTCGGCCCCACGAGCGACATCTACTCGCTCGGCGTCGTGATGTACGAGTGCGCCACCGGCCAGGTGCCGTTCGACGGCGACGATGCGATCTCGGTCGCGCTCAAGCAGGTCAACGAGCTGCCCGTCCCGCCCAGCCAGATCAACCCCGGCGTGGACGGCGACCTCGAGCGCATCATCCTGCGCTGCATGGAGAAGGACGCCGCGAACCGCTTCCAGTCCGCCGACGAGCTGCGCCAGGTGCTCAACAGCTACCTTGCCGGCCGCGCCGTCGAGGTCCCCGAGCCCACGCGCGTCATCGGCGCGGCCGCGGGCATGGGCGCCACCGAGACCCGCGTGATGCCCGATGCCACCCAGACCATGGCCCGCCCCGTCGGCGGCGCCGCCAACACC
>DBFEBE010000133.1:0-12626 GCA_048318985.1 Collinsella sp. | reverse complement strand
CTCAGGGACGGATCGACGCCCGGAGCCGCGCCTCGACGTCCCGAGAGGTGGACGGCAGGACAACTCGCCAGCCCGTGCACCCGGCAGGGACGGCCTACGAGCGGTAATCCGCGTTGATCGAGATGTAGTCGTGCGTGAAATCGCAGGTCCAAACCGTCGTGGAGGCCTCGCCGGCGCCCAGGTCGACATCGATCGCGACCTCGGGCGCCTCGAAGCGGCGCAGGGCCTCGGCCTCGTCGAAGGCCACAGCGAGACCGTCGCGGCACACCGGTATGCCCATGATGTCAATGGACACGCGCCCCTGGTCGAACGGAACGCCGCACTTGCCCAGAGCCGCGGAGACGCGGCCCCAGTTGCAATCGCGGCCGGCGACCGCGGTCTTAACCAGCGGGGAGTTCGCCACGGCGCGGGCTGCCGCGTCGGCGTCCCCCTCCGTCGCGGCGCCTGCGACCCGCACCGTGATCAGGCGCGAGGCCCCCTCGCCGTCGGCGGCGATCCCGCGGGCGAGTGTCTCGCACACCGCGCGCACCGCGGCGGAAAGCTCGTGGAACGCCGCGCTCCCCTGCTCGATGGGTTCGGCGCCGGGCGCCGCGTCGCCCGAGGCGAGCAGCACGCAGGTGTCGTTGGTCGAGGTGTCCGAGTCCACCGTGACCTTGTTGAACGTGTGCGCGACCGCGTCGGAGAGCGCGGCGTGCAGCGCCGCGGGCGCGACGGGTGCGTCGGTGGTCACGACCGCGATCATCGTGGCCATGTTGGGCATGATCATGCCCGACCCCTTGCACATGCCGCCCACGGTGAACGTGCGGCCCGCGTACGCGGCGTCGGCGCTCTCGTAGCGGACCGCGCACTCCTTGGGCCGGGTGTCGGTGGTCATGATCGCACGCGCTGCGTCGTGGGCACCGGCGACGCTGGCCGTCTCGACAGCTGCGGGCACGCCCGCCTCGAAGCACTCGATTCCGAGCGGCACGCCGATGACGCCCGTGGACGCCACGAGCACCTCCTCGGGCTTGCACCCCGCGGCCTGGGAGACGATCTCGCAGGTCTCGCGCGCGACCGCCAGCCCCGCCTCGCCCGTCGCCGCGTTGGCGTTGCCGGAATTGATCGCGACCGCGCGCACGCGTCCGAACCCCACGCCGCCGAGGTGCGCGCGGGACACCGTGACCGGCGCGGCGCAGAACCGGTTGGTGGTGAAGGTGCCCGCGGCGGCGACGGGGCGGTCGGCCAAGACGAGGGCGAAGTCGTTGCGGCCCGGGTTCTTGCGAAAGCCCGCATGGACCCCGGCGGCGGCGAACCCGGACGCGCTCGTGACGCCTCCTTCGGAGACGGTGCGCAATCTCGAATCGAACTCATCGGTATACATGGGAATCCTCCTCGTGTTGAAACTGTGTGCGCGAACGGCGCGAAACAGGCGCGGCGCCCGGGCGCAGGCGAGCCGGAACGTGCCCGGGCGGCATGCGGCGCCCTGATAACGGAGTCGCCCCGCCGCCGCGCGCGCAGCGACGGGGCGGGCCCATCAACCATCCGAATGGGCGCCCGGACGTTCGGGCGCGCGTCCTAGACCGGCATGGCGACGAGCGGAAGGCCTCGTCGCTCATCCAGGCCGAACACGATGTTCGCGCACTGGACCGCCTGGCCGGCGGCTCCCTTGCACAGATTGTCGATCGCAGAGGCCACCACGAGCGCGCCGGCGCGCGCGTCGACGGCAAGCCCCAGTTGGCAGGCGCACGTCCCCACCACCGACGCCGTGCGGGGCATCTGGCCGGCATCGAGCACGCGGACGAGGCCATGGTCCGCGTAGAACGCGCGATACGCCTCGACGGCCTCGGCGTCCGAGAGCGAGCGGGCATCGTCTGAAAGCTGAAGCGTGACGGTCGAGAGCAGGCCGCGCTTCAACGGGGCGAGGTGCGGGGTGAACACCACCCGGCCTTCGGCACCGAGGATCTGCTCGATCTCGGGCGCATGGCGGTGGCGGCACACGCCGTAGGCCTCGAGGTTCTCGTCGGCCGAGCAGAAGTGCGTGCGCGCGTTAGCGCCCTTGCCCGCACCGGTGACGCCGGAGACCGCGTCGACGACGATCGGCGCGTCGTCGCGGCACCATCCCATCCGCAAGGCGGGGGCGGCGCCGAGGGAGGTCGCCGTGGGATAGCAGCCGGCGCACGCCACCAGGACCGCCTCGCCGGCGCGACGGCGTGCGGCGGCGGAAACGATGTCGTCGGCGAACAGCTCGGGCAGGCCGAAGGCGCGGGTCTTCAGCAGCTCGGGCGAGGTGTGCGGCGCGGCGTACCAGGCCTCGTAGACTGCAGGGTCCGACAGCCGGTAATCGGCGGACAGGTCGACCGCCGTGACGCCCGCGGCGAGCAGGCCGGGCACGGCGGCGAGCGCGGCGGTATGCGGAACGGCGAGGAACACCGCGTCACAGGTTGCGAGCGCGGGGTCGTCGTGCGCGGTGAACGCCAGATCGGTCACGCCGGCGAACGCCGGGTACACCGCCGAGAGCGGCTGGCCCGCATCGGCGTTGGAGGTCGCCGCGGCCAGCTCGAAGTCCGGATGCGCGAGAAGCAGGCGCACTAGCTCCGCCCCCGCGTATCCCGCAGCCCCTATGACACCGACCCTGTACGCCATATTCGACCATCTCCCGACCGGCATGCACAACGATGAGATGCATGCTCCATGCCTGTTCTTTCACAACGGGTTGAACAATAGCACCCGTATATTAGGATTTGTCAGTATTTGATGGTCTATTTATGCATTGGAAACAGAAGCGCACCCCATGCCGCGCCGTGCCAAAAGGGACAGGCCCTCGCCAAGAGGGACGTACCCTAACGGCACGTCGAACGTTTAGCCGTGCCGTTAGGGTACGTCCCTTTTGGCACGCCCGCTCAAATGAAAGCGGGGCCGGCATGCAGCCGACCCCGCCTCGCTCTCGTTGCTTCGCTTCCGGCGCGCAACGCGCCGCCGGACTACTTGGCGCCGAGCGCCGCCATGGTGATGTAGTTGTAGGGCTGGTTGAAGTGCGGCAGGAAGAAGACGTCGAGCAGCTTGAGCTTATCGATCGTCACGCCCTCCTGCACGGCCAGCGAGAACATGTGGATGCCCATGGAGATATCCTCGGTGGAGGCGAGCTGGGCGCCCACGATGCGGCGGCTGTCGCGCTCGTAGACGATGCGGATCTTGACGTCGGCGTTCTCGCGCATGAAGCCGGGGCGCTGCAGGTCCTCGAAGTCGGTCCACTCGACCTCGATGCCGGCGCGCTCCGCCGCCTTCACCGACAGGCCGCAGCTCACCATGTTGAGGCCGAAGACGGAGATGCCGTTGGCGCCCTGCACGCCGATCGCGGCCAGCTCGGTGCCGGCGATGTTGTGGCCCGCCACGATGCCGGAGCGCACGGCGTTGGTGGCCAGCGCGATGTAGGTCTCCGCGCGCAGCGCGTTGGAGTAGATGGTCGCGCAGTCACCCACGGCGTACACGTCCGGATCGCTCGTGCGCTGATGCTCGTCCACGCGGAAGGCGCGGCCGGCGCCGAGCTCGAGATGCCCCTCGCCGAGCGCGGTGTTGGGAACGAAGCCGATCGCGTTGACCACGACGTCGACCGGGTACTCGCCCGCATCGGTCTGGATGGCCTCGACCTTGCCCTCGCCCAGGTACGCGACGGCGCGCTCGCCGAAGTGCAGCTCGATGCCGCCCTCGCGCAGGCGCTCGTCCATGTCGGCGCAGAACCAGTCGTCGTAGTAGCTGGACAGCGAGCTGGGCGCGACGTCGAAAAGCAGGACCTCCTTGCCGCGGCGGCGTGCAGCCTCAGCGATTTCGACGCCGATGTAGCCCGCGCCCACGACGGCGACGCGGCGGCACGAATCGTCACCGAGCATGCGGTCGACGTCCTGGCCCTGCTGGAAGAGCTTCAGGAAGCTGATGTTGTCCAGGTCGGCACCGGGGATCTTGGGCGAGATGGGCAGCGAGCCGCACGCGAGCACGAGCTTGTCGTAGGCAACCTCGAAAGACTCGCCCGAAAGCGTAGTGCAGAAGACGCGCTTGCCCTCGTAGTCGACGCGGTCGACAGAGGTCTCCATGTGCACCTCGGCGCCCTTGGCCTCGAACGCCTCGGCGGAGGTGTAGAACAGGTTCTCGTACGAATCGATCTGGCGGCCGACCCACAGCGCGGTGCCGCAACCGAGGTAGCTCAGGTTGCTGTTGCGGTCGATCATGACGACCTGCTGGTCGGTGTAGTTGTCCAGCAGCGTGTTGGCGACGGCGATGCCGGCGTGGTTGGCTCCGATGATGACGGTCCTCATGAAGGTCTCCCCTGTTCGAAGGCGATCGCCCGTCGCCGCGGCGCAGCGGGGCTCTATTCTGCAAGGTACTCTACTGCTCTAATTGCTATCTGTTTTGTTTCATATAGCTGAACGGTAGCGGTTTCCCTGCGAACGGCAGGCATGAGGATGGAGCGCCGCCTCTGGGATGGATGCCGTCCCTTGGAGAGGGGTTGCTCCACCCTCTCACCCCCGAAGTGAGTGGATTTTTCCCGACCACGTTCCGAGCTCTCCCCTAATGACCCGTTCTCGACCCTATATCGCCTGTTGATAACTTTACTAAAGTGGAGTGTATATCAGCGGTTGGAGAAACTCCACTCACTTCGGGGGTGAGAGCCCCGGCAGGCCCGCTCCGGATCCGAAAACAGCGCTCCGAGGGGCACCGACCTTGCAATGGCGCACAAAAACGGCCCGGCAACCGCTGGGGCTGCCGGGCCGTGCGGCGCGCGAGGCGATCGCGCGCATGCTGTCCGAATCTTAGAACGTGACCGGGGTGTCGTTGTAGACGCAGTCGAGCAGCTTCTCCATCTCCTCCTGGGACGGCTGGCGCGGGTTGGAGCCCGTGCAGGCGTCGAGGATGGCGTTAGCGGCGACATCGGCCTTCTTGGCCTGGAACTCGTCGGCGTCGATGATGGACTCGTCGGCCTTCACGCCGCCCTTGCCGTAGTTCTTGATGCCCTGCGGGATGTCGAGCGCGTCGTTGAGGTCGCGGATCTTCTGCACGAGCGCGGCCACGAGCTCGTCCTCGGTCTCGCCCTCGAGGTGCAGGACGTCCTTGGCGATGAAGGCGTAGCGGCTGCGGGCGCGCTCGTCCTTGGCGTTGAACTGGATGACCTTGCCGAGGTACATGGCGTTGGCGCAACCGTGGATGATGTGGTCGCCGGAGAAGGCGGCACCGGTCTTGTGGGCCATGGAGTGGACGATGCCGAGCAGGCCGCTCGAGAAGGCGATGCCGGCGATGCACTGGGCGTCGTGCATGTGGGCGCGGGCCTCATGGTCGCCCTGATAGGACTTGGGCAGCCACTCGACGATCTCGCGGATGGCGTGCAGCGCGTTGCCGTCGGTGTACATGGAGCCGGCGGTGGAGACATAGGCCTCGATGGCGTGGGTCAGCGCGTCCATACCGGTGTGGGCGCAGAGCTTGGCCGGCATGGTGTAGGTGAGCTCGGGGTCGACGATGGCGACGTCAGGGGTGATGTTGAAGTCGGCCAGCGGGTACTTGATGCCCTTCTCGTAATCCGTGATGACGGAGAACGCGGTGACCTCGGTCGCGGTGCCGGAGGTCGAGGCGATGGCGCAGAAGTGGGCCTTGGTGCGGAGCTCCGGGAAGGAGAAGGGCACGACGGCCTGCTCGAAGGTCTCCTCGGGATACTCGTAGAACAGCCACATGGCCTTGGCGGCGTCGATGGGCGAGCCGCCGCCGATGCCGATGATCCAATCGGGCTGGAAGGCCTCCATGGCCTTGGCGCCCTTCATGACCGTCTCGACGGACGGGTCGGACTCGACGCCCTCGAAGATCTCGACCTCGAAACCGGCCTCCTTGAGGTCGGCCTCGACGTCCTGCAGGAAGCCGCCGCGGCGCATGGAGCCGCCGCCGGTGACGATCATCGCCTTGGAGCCCTTGAGGTTCTTGACCTCGTGGCGGGCACCCTCACCGAAGTACAGGTCGCGCGGGTTGGTAAAACGTCCCATATGTTGCCTCCCAATCGGCAAGCCTCTCTCTGACTTGCTCTGACGCACGGGGCACACGAGCGGCCCCGTTTGGACCGAAGCGGCCGTCACTGGTCTTCTCAGCGGCGGTTGTCCGCGCCTAGGCACGAACCGTCATCATTTTACCCACCTAAAACGTTTTAGTCACAGTTACCCTGCGGACGTTTGACTTCGGGCGGTGAGCGGAAAGTCGAAGCCGGCACACCTCGAATGTGGTATGTACCAGAGGACCACCTGGCCGAAACCGCACCCCGCGGGCGCTTTGCCGCGACCAGCGGGGCAGCACGCGCCCGGGCGCAGGGCGCGGCGCGGCGGCAAGGTGCGCCGGCAACACGGCAACCAGGCGGCACGGCGATGCATCGCGTTGGCGGGACGTCGACGCAACCAGGCGGCACGGCGGCGCGACGACGCGGCAACCGGGCGCCGCGAGCCGAGACTCGGCGCGGGCCCCTCGCCCGGCGCTGTGCACTCGGCGAAGCCCGATCGCGACCAGGCGCGCGCGGCGCGCGGCGAGCGGCCGGCACGCGCCTCCGGCAATCGTGGGCATATCCTCCCGAACGGAACGGCAGCCATCGACCCTGCGCCCCGCCTGCTACACTGTGGCTTTACCGATAACGACCCGCCGGCCGCGAGCGCGCTTAGACGCGCGGCCCCGCCGCCTGCACCTATAGAAAAGAGGAACCCGCCGTGGCCTTCGACCCCGTCGAGGAAGACAGCCTGCGCCTGATCCTGGAAGCGCTGCGCCGCGAGGGCAAGGACCCCGTGCGCGACGTCGACTTCATCCGGTCGTGCGCCGAGGCGTACCGCACGGACGCCTCCCGTCTCGTCCGCACGGACCGCGACCGCTCCTTCCACCTCACGGCGCAGGCCGCCGAGCTGCTCGACTACCAGGTCCCCTTCATGCAGGACGAGGCCCGCATCCAGGAGCTCGAGGCGCGCGCCGAGGGGCTCCTTGCCGAAGCGGCCTCGCTAGACGAGGCCAACTGGGACGCGCGCCGCATGCTCGTCGCGCTGCAGGCCCCGAGCAACGACGCCTACGTCGAGTACCTGCTCGAGCACGCCCCGCGCGTCGAGGCCGCGCTCGCCGCGACCGTCGAGGCCGCGCGCGACGAGTACGACCGCGAGTTCTGCGACGACCTCGCCCGGCGGCCCTACCTTCGCTGGCTCGCCGCCACCGCCGCCCAGGCCGTCATCGCCGGCCGCTATCGCCTCGCCCTCGAGACCGCCGAGACCTGCCTCGCCCTCTCGCCCGCCGACGCGGTGGGCGCGCGCCACAGCGGCATGCTGGCGCTCGGCAAGCTCGAGGCCGATCCCGCCGAGATCTTCGCCTGGCGCCGTCGCCACGAGGCCGCCTACCGGTTCCTCCCCGCCTGGATGCAGGGCCGGAAGATCTCGGTCGGCTGCGACGCCGAGCACCCCGACGACGCCTGGAGCATCCTCGCCCTCATGAGCGGCGCCTACCGCTCCTGCGACTACGAGGTCGCCACCGACTGGCTCCGCCAGCTGCTCTCCGTCTACCGCGACGGCGCGGCCGCCCTGCACTTCCAGGCCGAGTTCCCCGAGGCGCTCTTCTGCCGCCCCCGCGTGGAACCGGGCAGCCTCGACGAGCTCGTGCTCGCCGTGAGCGAGTGCACCCCGCTGCTCCAGGAGGGCCTCGGGACGCCGGACAACGCCGGCTTCGCCGTATGGGTCGCCACGCACGAACTGGTGCGCGGCGCGCTGCCCGCCGAGCTCGCCCAGACCCCGATGCCGCCGATCGCCGGCGGCGTGGAAGGTGGTGCCTGATGGAGCCCTCCGTCTACGTCCCCGCATACCTCGAGCACGCCTACCTCGCTTCGCACGAGCAGCTCACGCCCGGCGGCCTCAGGCTGCTGCGCGAGGAGATCCGCCGCGACCCCGCCAAGTACGCGACGGACGACCACGCCCGCGCGCTGCTCTCCTACTGGGAGGTGCGCGACCAGCTGCTCGACGCGCTCTGGCGCATGCAGGACCTGCCGGACGACGAGTTCGACCGGCAGCGCAACGAGCTGTTCGACGCCGCGCGCGTGGAGCTGGCCCGCATCGGGGCGCACGACCGCATGTGCATCGACGCGCGCCTGACCGACATCCTGCTCGCCGACGTGCCCGTGGACGCCTGCCTCACCGACCTCATGGCGCTCGAGCGCGAGGGCCGCGAGCACCTCGCCGCGACCGTCGACGGCTTCGACGCGGAAGGAGCGCGCATCTGGCCCGACGGGGGCTCCACCGGGGGCGCGGCCGCAGAGATCAGGTCGAACCCCGTCGCCGTGGGCTGGCTGCACACGATCGAGGCCATCGCGCAGCTCTGCCTGGCGAGCGCGCGCTACCGCGCCGCGGCCGCCTACGCTCAGCGCCTCATGCGCGCCGACGGCTTCTGGGAGCGCGGGCGCGGCATCCGGCTGCTCGCGCTCGCGCGCCTCGAGGACGAGCGCGGCTTCTTCGAGCTGGCGAGCGACGACGAGCGCCGGAGCGCCGCGCCGGCGGATGCAGGCGCGGACGCGGACGAGACGGGCGGCGGCGGGCGGGCGGCGGAGGCGGCCGAAGGGCGGCCGGCGCCCCTCGAGGACTCCCCCTGGTACCTGCTCGGGCGCACCATCCTGCTGTACAAGCTCGGACGACGCAAGAACGCCCGGCGCGCGCTGCGCGACCTGGTCGCCCGCTGCGAGGGCGCCGCCTTCTTCCTGCTCAACCCCACGTTCCTCGAGCCCTACCTCCCCGTGCGCCCGCCGGCGCGCGAGGCCTGGGAGCTTACCCACCAGGCCGTGTGGGAGGCGGACGGCATCCTGGCCGACACGCCGGACTTCGCGGACTGGGCCGCCTCGGTCGAAGGGGTCGCGGACGCCTCGGAGCGCTTCGCCGCGCGCTACGGCTTCTAGAGCGAGGCTTCGGGGCCATCCGACGCTGCCCGCACGATCCCGCAGCCATCCCCGGCACCCATGGCCGCGATGCCTCCTGGCCGCGAGCGCCGCGAAACAGACGAACGGGCCCGGCTTCCCCTCGAAGCCGGGCCCGTTCGCACACAACGTTCAACTATCAGGCCGGGATATCGTGCAATCCCCTCGGCGACTGCGGCTGACGCCGCATGCCCCCTTAGGCCGCGATCCCTCCCGCACGGCGCTCCTCGGCGCGGGCGACGACGCACCCCACGCGCGAACCGATCGCGAGCTTGACGGCGTCGGGGACGATGAACGGGAAGACCGCCATGGCGAGCGCCGGGATGAGTTCGAGAGACGCGACGGCCATGAGCTGCGCGGTCCCGCAGGCGTAGGCGATGAGCAGCATGGCGGCGTCGGCGACGAGCACGCGCGCGGGGCGCGGCATCGTCTCGGGCAGAACGCGCAGCAGCGTGCAGGCCGCGGCCATGCCGACCAAGAAGCCCCACAGATAGCCGCCGGTCGGGCCGGCGAGCACGCCCACGCCGCCGCCGAAGCCGGAGAAGACGGGCAGGCCGATGCCGCCGAGCAGCAGGTAGGCCGCCACGGCGGCGAGAGCGCCCTTGCGGTCGAGCACCGCGGGCACGAGCGCGAGCGCCATCGTCTGCAGCGTGAAGGGAACGGGGCCGAACGGGACGGTCACCCACGCCGAGACGGCGAGCAGGGCGACGACGAGACCGATTCGGGAGATCTGACGGGCATCCATGGGTTCCTCCTGATACGCGGGTATCCGTTGCCGCCAGTATACGCAGCCCGACGGGCGCGCGGCGCGCCGGCGGCCCGGAAGGACAGCGCAAGCACAGCGCACGTCCGCCCGGCGCACGGCGGGGGCCGGGGCGGTCGGCGCGCGAGGCGCCACGCGAGGCGGGGGCGCTCCGGCCCAGCTGCCTCCCGCAGCCGGCGGCGGTTCCGACGGGCATCCGTCCGCAGCCGCAGTCCCGGGCCCTAGCGACGGTTCGCCCGCCAAATATGCATGAGCCCGCGCAGGGTGAGGGTCTCGTCCACCGTCGCCTCGTGGGAGATGAGCGCCGCCATCTCGGCCGCGCCGTCGCCCGCGACCACCACGGGAGCCTGCGCCCCGAGCTCCCCCATCACCGCGTCGAGCAGCCCGTCGATCCGGGCCACCTCGCCCAGCACCACGCCGGACTGCATCGCCGCGCGCGTGCTACGGCCGATCACGCACGGCGGGGCGGCGAGCTCGATGACAGGCAGGCGCGCGGCGGCCTGGGCGAGCGAGCGCGCCCCGAGGGCGACGCCCGGCGCGATCACGCCGCCGGCGAAGGAGCCCGACGCGTCCACGACCTCGATGTTGGTCGTCGTGCCCAGGTCCACCACCACGACGGGGGCCCCATACGAGATGCGGGCGGCAAGCGCATCGGCCACGCGGTCCGCCCCGACCTCGGCCGGGTCGTCGTAGCGCATGCGCAGGCCGGTCTTGAGGCCCGGCCCCACCACGAGCGGCCGGGACGGGCAGGCTCGCGCCAGGGAGGAGCGCCACGCATCGGTGAGCTGGGGCACCACGCTGGCGAGGATGGACGACGACGGGGCGCCCACGCCCATCATCGCCAGCGCGGCGGCGATCTGGGCGTACGCCTCGTCGGCCGTGATGCGGTCCGGCGTGGTGAGGTCCCAGGTGCCCAGCAGCTCCTCGCCCGCGAACGCCCCGAGGCGCGTCGCGGTGTTGCCGAGGTCGACCGCCAGAAGATCCGGGGTGCGCGCCGCGCCGTCCGCCCCGGGCTCCCCGGGGCCGCGCGGTACCGTGATCGTCGCCGCTGCTGCTTCGCCCATGTTCTTCCTTTCCTCGAGCATCCGCCGAAGGCCTTGTGCGCCTATACTATACCGGTCCTGTTGTCGTAACCCGACTCCCCATCGAGGGGGAGCGGATATACGAAGGAGAACCGCATGAAGCATGCACCCTCCCGCGCCGAGGAGCGCGGGCAGCTGAGCTGCGCCGGTATCGTCATCGGCTGCGTCGGCTGCGTCATCATCACGGCCTCGTCCATGTACACGGCCCTCAAGATGGGAGCCCTGCCGTGGCCCACCATCTTCACCTCCATCACGGCCCTCGTGCTGCTGCGCGCGCTCGGCCGCACGAGCCTCAACGAAGCGAATATCACCCAGGTCATCATGTCCGCGGGCTCCATGGTCGCCGGCGGCATCGCGTTCACCGTGCCCGGGATCTGGATGCTCGGGCTCGCCGACGAGGTGAGCCCGGCCGAGCTGCTCGCCGCCGCGCTCGCCGGCACGCTGCTCGGCCTCGTGTGCACGGCCCTCATCCGCCGGCGCTTCGTGGAGGAGTCCGACCTGGAGTACCCCATCGGCACCGCTGCGGCCAAGACGCTGCAGGCGAGCCGCGCGGGCGGGGCGACCGGCCGCGCGCTGTTCGGCTCGATGGGCCTCGCCGGCGCCTGGTGCGTGGCGCGCGACGTGCTGGGCGTCGTGCCCACCATGCTCGCCGCCCTGCCCATCCCGGGCGTGAGCTTCGCCGTCTACAACTCGCCCATGCTGCTCTCCGTGGGCTTTCTGGTGGGCGGGGCGGCCGTGGCCTTCTGGTTCGCGGGCGCCGTGCTGGGCAACTTCGGCATCATCGTGGGCGGCACCGCCGCGGGCCTGTGGGACGTCGCGAGCGCCCAGGGCATCGTCTCGAGCCTGGGCATGGGCCTCATGATGGGCTCGGGGCTGGGCGTCATCGTGCGCGACATCCTGCCCAAGGCCGCCGGCACGCTGCGCCGGGCGCGCGCCGGGCGCGCAGACGCCGAGACGGGTCGCGCCGCGCGCATGGGCCGCATCGATGCGGGCGCGCTCGGCCTGCTCACCGCCGCCGCGGGGCTGCTCGCCTGCTTCGGCATCGGGCTCTCCCCCGCCGTCTGCGCCGTCGTGGTGGTGCTCTCCTTCGTGACGACCATCATGAGCGCGCAGTCCGTCGGCCAGACCGGCATCGACCCCATGGAGATCTTCGGCCTCATCGTGCTGCTCGTCGTGGCGGCCCTCGGCGAGTCCGACCAGGTCAAGCTGTTCTTCGTGGCGTGCGTCATCGCCATCGCGTGCGGCCTTGCCGGCGACGTGATGAGCGACTTCAAGACCGGCGCCATCATCGGCACCGACCCGCGCGCGCTCTGGCGCGGGCAGGCCGTGGGCGCGCTGCTCGGCTGCCTCGTGTCCGTCGCGGTGATGCTCGTGCTCGTGCAGGCGTACGGCACCGGCGCCTTCGGCCCTGGGCAGACCTTCGTGGCCGCGCAGGCCAGCGTGGTCGCCACCATGGTCTCGGGCATCCCCAGCGTCCCCGCCTTCCTGGCGGGCCTCGCGGCCGGCATCCTCCTGCATTGCGCCGGGCTGCCGTCCATGATGCTCGGACTCGGCGTCTACCTGCCCTTCTACATGTCCCTCACCGCAGCGCTCGGCGCGCTCGCCAAGGCGGTTTACGACCGCGTCGGCGCGGCGAAGGCGCAGAAGCCGGGCTCGACCGCTTCCGACGCGCCGCACGGCGCCGAAGCGGAGACCACGCGCGAGGAGCGCGGCATCATCGTCGCGTCCGGCGTGCTCGGCGGAGAGTCCATCGTGGGCGTGATCATCGCGCTCGCCTCCGTGGCGATGGGCATCGCGGGCTAGGGCACGCGTGCGGCGGGCCGCGCCCGACCGCGCCCCGGCGCGCCTCCCC
>DBFEBE010000132.1:0-14237 GCA_048318985.1 Collinsella sp. | reverse complement strand
GAATGCATGCGCACCCTCGAACGGCAAGGTCGCGACGTAGGCGGCGGCAGGAAGAAGCACGCCCGCACCGGCAGAAAGCCCGGCGATCAGGGCACCGTTCGTGCGCATCGTGGATTCCATAGCTGGCTCCGTCCTCCTCATGCAGATGACCTCGCTCCCCGGATGCACCCGGGGTCGCATCGCTCTCGCGGGAAATGATGAAGGGCGGCTTGGGGCATCGGCCCCGAGCAACGGATAGCGTTCGTTTCATCTGTGATTTCCGTCGCGATCGTTGTGGTTATTATGCGAGATAGCATGCATGTTTGCAAGGAGCGCGCGTCGGTGGTAGGTAATGAATTACATAAGATTTCTCCGCGCCGGGCCAGGGTGCGCCCGGATGCTGCGGACAGAGGACGGAGGAACACGGCATGGCAACGATCGCGATCGTCACGGGCGCATCTTCGGGACTCGGACGCGAGTTCGTACGCCTGCTCGACTCCGGGCGCTTCGAGGTCATCGACGAGATCTGGGCGGTCGCCCGGCGCGCCGACCGGCTCGACGCGCTCGTCCGGACCACATCCCTCCCCGTTCGGCCCATATGCCTCGACCTGTGCGACCCCATGTCCTTCGACCTCATCGAGGGGACGCTGGCCGAGACGCCCCATGCCCGGGTGCGCCTCCTGATCAACAACGCGGGCTTCGGTACATTCGGGGCCTTCCGCGAGGCCGGGAAGACGGATGCGGGCCGCATGTGCGCCCTGCTCGCCGCCGCCCCCGTGGAGTTGATGTACCGCACGCTCCCGTACATGTCCGCAGGCAGCCGCATCGTCAACATCGCGAGCGTCGCCGCGTTCACGCCCCAGCCCGGCCTCGCGGTCTACTCCGCCGCCAAGCGCTTCCTGCTCGACCTCTCGCGATCGCTCGACGCTGAGCTCGGCGAGGTGGGGATCCATGTCACCGCGGTCTGCCCCAAGTTCATGAAGACCGAGTTCCTGGATACACCCGGTGATGCGGAGGCGGCGAAGCGCATGACCGCGATCGGCTTCGAGTCGCCCGAACGGGTCGCCGCGGCCGCCCTCTCCGCATCTCGCGCCGGAAAATCGCTCTGCATCCCCTCGCCGGACATGAAGGCCTACTACGCCGCCTCGCGCATCCTCCCCTACAAGGCGATGCTCGGACTCGAGCGCCTCGTCGGCGCCCTGTAGACAGACTCCGGCCGCCGCGCGCGGGTCGAGTCGGCAACCGATCGCCCTGCGCCCGCTGCACCCGGGGCCCCATGCCCCTACCCCGGCGTCTGCCTGCCTGCCCCCCAGTGCGCGCCTCAAGCGATCCCCTTCAGATCCCTTCCCCAAAACGGACACGCGGGCCGCCTCGAACAGAGCATCGAGACGGCCCGCGCGAGCGGAACGCATGGGGTGTCGCACAAGGCCCTCAAGCGAACCTTGGGCCGAGTAGGCGATACGGTCCCGGGCTACAGGGCCTCGGGATGGTCGGCGGCCTTTCGGGCCGTCCTGATGAGGAACTCCTCGTTGGTGTCCGTGCCCTTGAGCCCCTTGATGAAGGAGGCGGCGGCGCGCTCCGTGTTGTTCATCCCCGAAAGGATGCGGCGGATGCCCCACACGAACGGCTGCATGTTCTTGTCGAGCAGCAGGTCCTCGTTGCGCGTGCCGGACTGGATGGGGTCGATCGCGGGGAATATGCGGCGGTCCGCCAGGTCGCGGTCGAGCTTGAGCTCCATGTTGCCGGTGCCCTTGAACTCCTCGAAAATGACCTCGTCCATCTTGGAACCGGTATCCACGAGCGCGGAAGCGAGGATGGTGAGCGACCCGCCGTTCTCGATGTTGCGCGCAGCGCCCAGGAAGCGCTTGGGCGGGTACAGCGCCGCGGAGTCCACGCCGCCGGACAAGATCCGGCCGGACGCGGGCGCGGCGAGGTTGTAGGCCCGCGCGAGACGCGTGATGGAGTCGAGCACCACCACGACGTCGCCGCCCAGCTCCACGATGCGCTTAGCGCGCTCGATCACGAGCTCGGAGACGCGCGTGTGGTTGTCTGCCGGCATGTCGAAGGTCGAAGCGACCACATCGCCCTTGATGGACCGCTCCATATCGGTAACCTCTTCGGGACGCTCGTCGACGAGCAGGCAAATCAGATGCACCTCGGGGTTGTTCGCGGCGATGGACTGGCAGATCTTCTTGAGTATGGTGGTCTTGCCGGCCTTGGGCGGCGAGACGATGAGGCCGCGCTGCCCCTTGCCGATCGGGCTCACGATATCGATGGCGCGACCGGTTATGGACTCGCGGCCATGCTCCATCTTGAGCGGCTCGTTGGGGTAGATCGGCGTCAGGTCCGAGAACTTGGGACGGTTCCGGATCTCCTCCGGATCGAGGCCGTTCACGCTCCGGATCTTAGCGAGGCCGGGGAACTTGTCGTTGGTCCGCGAGGGGCGCAGCGTGCCGGCGATGATGTCTCCCGCACGGAGCCGCGCGCCGCGAATCATCTGGGCGGGCACGAACGCATCGTCCCGGCTCGGCATGTACCCGTGGGCCCGGATGTAGCCGAACCCCTCGTTGGTGATATCCAGGATGCCCTCGATGTCTCGGAATCCCTCGGCTCGGGCAGCGGTGATGTAGATCTCCTCGACGAGCTCGGCCTTCTTCTTTCCGGAAACGTCGATGTCGAGCTCGCGTGCGCGCTCGCGGAGCTCCGCGACCTTGAGCGCAGCGAGGTCTTCGCGCGAGACGCTCGGCTCGACAGGGGCAGCATTGAACCGGTTGCTCCGCTTGCCGTTCCGCCCATTCCGCTCGCGGCGGTCTGCGCGCTGGTCGCGCGGGGCGTGCCGGTCCTCGCGGCGCTGATGCTGCCTGCGCTCACGCGGCGCCGGCGCGGCGTCGTCCGCGTCGGACGGGGCGGCCGTCGAACCCTCGGGCTGGCCGCCGTCCGCAGCAGGGGCCTCTTCGTTTTTGGCCTTGCGGCCGGACTTCTTGCGGGAGCGGGGGGCGTCGTCGGAGGCGGGAGCCGCATCTGCCGAAGCCTCGACCGCCTGCTTCGAGCGACGCGCCCGGCCGGGCCGCGTGTCCTTCTTCTCCGTATCCTCCGCGGCGGCGACCGCCGGCGATACGGGATCCTGCTCCCCGTCCTTGCGGGCGGCGAGCGCGGCGGCGGCCCGTTCGGCCTCCACGTACGCCTTCGGCTTGCGGCCGCGGCGGTGGGGGCGCAGGGCGGGATCGATCACCGGGACGCCATCGGGGCCGAGCGCGACGCCGGGCGCGGCAGGCGCGACGTCGCCAGGGGCCGGAGCGTCCGATGGCTGCTCATCGGCCGTCACCTTGCGCGTACGGCGGCGCGCTTTCCGCTCGACGTCGGGAACTGCACCCGATGTCGGCGAGGCGGGCACCTCGGGGGCCGGAGAGGCCGCCGGGGACGAGGAGGGCGCGGTCGGCGACGCATCCTTGACCTCAGGGGCCCCGGCCTTCGACCCGACGGGGTCGACTGCAGAGGCGTCCGCCGCACGCGGTGCAGTACGGCGGCGACGCGCAGGTTTCGGCGCCTCGCCGGAAATCAGGTCCGAAGCCGCCTTCTGGCCGGCGCGCTGCCGACGGACCACTTCGGCCTGAGAGACCTGGGCCAGCGCTCGGGCCTGCGCGAGCTCGACGGCATGCTCGGCCTCCGAAAGGCCCGTGCGGGCACGGCGGGGACGGGGCGCTGCCGGATCGGTCGATCCGGCAGCGCCGTCATTCGGTGTCATGGTCTGGTCGTCTGCCACTATGCCTGCTCAACTACTTTCTTCCAATCGGCTTCGAAGGAAGCGAGGCCGGCGTCGGTGAGCGGGTGCTTCAGGCACTTCTTGAGGGCACCGAACGGGACGGTGGCGATATCGGCGCCGAGAAGCGCGGCCTGGGTCACGTGGTTCGGAGTGCGCACGGAAGCGGTGATGATCTCGACCTGGTCGTCGACGTTCTTGCCGGTCCAATCGTAATTGCCGATGCAGGCGACGACGTCGGCGAGCTGGGAGATGCCGTCCTCGGCGATATCGTCGAAACGCCCGACGAACGGGGAGATGTAGCGGGCGCCGGCGTTGGCGGCGAGAAGCGCCTGCGGAGCAGAGAAGACAAGCGTCATGTTGATGCGGACGCCCTCATCGGCGAGCGCGCGGCACGCCGCGAGACCGGCCTCGCACACCGGGAGCTTGACCACGATGTTGGGGGCGAGCGCGGCGAGGCGACGGCCCTCCTCGATCATGCCCTCGGCGGTGGTGGCGGTGGACTCGGCGGAGACGGGCAGGCCCTCGCAGAGCTCGGCGATCTTCAGCATGTGCGGCTCGAAGTCGGCGAGCTTGCCGCCCGTGCGCGCATACAGGGACGGGTTGGTGGTGACGCCGGCAAGGCATCCCCAGCTCTTGGCCTCTGCGATTTCGTTGAGATCGGCGGTGTCGATGAAGAATTTCATGGTGAAACCTCCTATATCCTGTCGCCCTTTGCGACATGTACCCACACGTAGGGCAAGCGGCGCGATGGCGCATATCGCGGAAAGCATGGTGTGATTTGAAAGGGATATGCGTGCCACGGTACGAGCGCAGCTCTGCTCGAGTGTAGCACATGCGGGGCGCATGCGACGGCGCGTCCCCCGAGCGCGAGAAATATGACGCAATATGAGGGAGGGGCCGCATCCCGCGCCCGCAAGATGCGACCACGCGCATGCCGGCCGCCATCGAGTTCGCTCCGGACGGCCGCGGACGCCCCGCCGACGCCCGGCGGAACCGCATGGCGAAGGGCCCGGCCTCGGCGAAGATCCGAGTACCGGGCCCTTCGGGCAGCAACCGGGCAGCCTCCGCGCACCATGCGCGAGTCATGCGTGGAACCGCGCAAGACGGCAGCGCCCTTCCCGCATGGAAGAACCGGTGGCGGAGGCGGTTCGACTACATCTGCTCGGGAGCGGAGACGCCGATGAGGGACAGCGTGAGCGCGAGCACGTTGCGAACGGCGTCGCACGCGGCGAGGCGGGCGCGGGAGAGCTCGGCGTCGACGGGACGGCCCTCGCTCGGGAGCACCTGGCATGCCTGGTAGAAGCTGTGGAAGCCGGCGGCGAGCTCCTCGGAGAAGTGCGTGAGGCGGAACGGGGCGCGGTCGCGGGCGCAGCTGGCGATGAGGTCCTCGAGCTCGGAGATCTTGCGGGACAGCGCGAGCTCGGTGGGATCGGTCAGCAGCGCGTAGTCGACGTTCTCGCCGATGGCCTGAGCGGCAACGGCGTCCATGCCCATCTCGGCGGCCTGCTCCGGCGTGACGCCGGCGGCCTTGCGCAGGATGGAGCAGATGCGCGCATGCGCGTACTGCACGTAGTACACGGGGTTGTTCTGGCTCTTCTCCTTGACGGCCTCGATATCGAAGTCGATGGCCTGGTTGGAGGAGCGGGAGATCAGCGTGTAGCGGGTGGCGTCGGCGCCGACCTCGTCCACGAGCTCCTGGAAGGTGACCATGGTGCCCTTGCGCTTGGACATGCGGATGGGCTTGCCGTTGCGCAGCAGGTTGACGAACTGGCCCAGCAGGACCTCGAACTGGCCGGGGTAGCCGAGCGCGTCGCAGACGCAGCGCACGCGGTTGATGTAGCCGTGGTGGTCGCAGCCCCAGATGTCGATGACGTGGTCGACGCGCTGGAACTTGTCCCAGTGGTAGGCGACGTCGGACGCGAAGTAGGTGTACTCGCCGTTGGCCTTGACCAGGACGCGGTCCTTGTCGTCGCCCAGATCGGTGGAGCGGAACCACAGGGCGCCGTCCTTGTTGTAGAGGTAGCCCATCTCCTCGAGCTTGGCAAAGGCGCGGTCGACCGCGGAGGTGCCGGCGTTCGGGCCCTCGGTGTCCTTGATGTAGACGGTGCGCTCGGAGAACCACTTGTCGAAATCGCAGCGGACGTCATGGCACAGCTGGCGCATGTTCTCCACCATCTTGGCGTAGCCCTCCTCGCGGAAGTAGAGCATGCGCTCCTCATCCGTGGCATGGGCCCACTTGTCGCCGTCCTTCTTGTAGAAGGCAGCGGCCTCGTCGATGATGTAGGTGCCGCCGTAGGCGTTGCCGCCCAGGCCCTGCGTGAAGGCGTCCATGTAGGGGTGGGAGTCGAGGTGCTCGTCCGCCTCGTCCTGGACGTAGTTGTCGCGGTCCTTGGCCAGGAAGTCGCGGGCACCGTCGATATCGAGGCCCTCCTTCTCCATGATCTCGATGAGCTGCATGTAGCGGTAGGAGATGGAGTTGCCGAAAACGTCCATCTGCGAGCCGTGGTCGTTGATGTAGAACTCGCGCTGGATGTCATAGCCGGCGTGGCTCATGACGCGGCAGAGCGAGTCGCCCAGCGCCGCCCAGCGGCCGTGGCCGACGTGCATGGGGCCAACGGGGTTGGCGGAGACGAACTCGACCTGGGTCTTGAGGCCCTGGCCGACGTTGGACTTGGCGAAGCCCATGCCCTGCTTGCGGGCCTCGTCGAGCACCGCGTTGTTGGCGGCGGCGTTAAGGTAGAAGTTGATGAAGCCGGGGCCGGCCACCTCGACCTTGGCGATGGAGGCGTCCTCGGGCATGTGGGCCACGACGGCATCGGCGATCTTGCGCGGGGCGCAATGGGCGAGCTTGGCGGACTTCATCGCCATGGTGGACGTCCACTCGCCATGAGAAGTGTCAGCCGGTCGCTCGAGGCCGCAGTCCTCCAGGTCGAATGCGGGAACCTCGCCCGCCTCCTGCGCAGCGGCGAGCGCGGCGCGTACCAGCTCTTCAATCTTCTCAGGCATACAGAACTCCTCGCAATCGATGCCCCGAAATGTCGGTCTCGCGGGGCAACACCATAGATGTGCTGGGTACTTTACCACACCGATGTGCCGCTTACGGAAACAATGGGCATCTCACATGGATTTTTAACGATGATGGTATAGACTTATTTCCTATACCACATATAGGATTACTTCCCTTCACCACCCGACATCGACCCCGACCCGCCGAAGCCGCCGAAGCGCCCAGCAGGCTTGTACCGTTTGTGTCAATTCTTTGATGACACCCGGCCGTGCATGCTATCGTTGCTGGTAGCGCAGAGTGTTTACGTTGGAGGTAGCATGTTCAGTATCGGAGAGCACATTATCCATCCCGGCCAGGGGGTCTGCACCGTCACGGGCTTCGAGGACTCCCCCGCCCCCATGATCGTCCTCGAGGCGAAAAGCGGCCATGCGCGGACCACGCTCAAATATCCCGTCGCGCAAGTCGACCGCCTGCATCCCTGCATCGGCCGAGAAGACGCCGAGCGTCTCATCTCCACATACGCCGAGCTCGAATGCGACCCCTTCACCGAGCGCAACAGCTCCCTCGAGGAAAGCTATTTCAAGCGCCAGCTCAAACTCGGAGCCCCCGAGACCGTGCGCGTCGCCAAGACCATGCGCCGGCGCATCCACGACGCCGAGGCGCGCGCCAAGAAGCCCAGCAGCTATTACGCCCGGGTGCTCAAGGAGGCACGCCGCCGCACCATCGAGGAGCTCGCCGTCGCCCTGGACGTCACCGAGGAGGCGGCGGAGGCGCGCATCAGCGCCGCCGCGCGCGCTGCGGGCGAGCTTCCGTCGATCAACTAGCGCGCAGCCAGACGGCCGCACCCGCCCCCTCTCAAAAAGGGGACAGGCACCAAATTGAGCGCAGGCGTCACGGCGGGGCTCGTGCTATAGTGTGGTGCAGCAAACCCCCCCCTTCACCGGATGGGGGAATCAAGGTGTCCGGCCCCCGACCGTAGGTACGGCGCTCGCGCAGCGCTATAAGGCAGGGGTCCCGGGCACCTTTTTGCATATCGGTGCCGATACCTAGGAGGAACCATGGCACAGCTCGACGCCGGCCTGACCCGTGAGGCCGCATTCAACCTGCTCTCGGAGCACAACCACGACCCCTTCCACATCGAGCACGGCGAGACCGTCGAGCAGACCATGCGCTACTTCGCCCGCGAGTACGACCCCGAGAACGAGGAGTTCTGGGGCATCGTGGGACTCCTCCACGATCTCGACTGGGAGGAGCACGACGACGAGCCCATGCAGCACACCCTCTACGCCACCCCACTCATCGAGGCGGCAGGCGGCAGCCCCGAGCTGGTCCGCGCCATCCAGTCGCACACGAGCGACTACAACACGAGCCTTCCCAAGCCGGAGCTCATGATGGAGAAGATCCTGTTCGCCACCGAGGAGCTCACCGGGCTCATCGGCGCCGCGGTGGTGATGCGCCCGTCCAAGAGCGTCATGGACTTCAACGTCAAGTCGCTCAAGAAGAAGTTCAAGGACAAGCGCTTCGCCGCCGGCGTCTCCCGCGACGTCATCCGCTCCGGCGCCGAGATGCTCGGCTGGGAGCTCGACGAGCTGTTCGCCCGCACGATCGAGGCCATGCAGTCCTTCGCCCCCGACCGCGACACCTTCGCCTCAAATTAGGGACAGACACGTTTCTGAGATTCCGTTTCTGAGATTCGGCATCAAGGTCGACGGTCCGCCGAGGCGGTTGCCCGGGAAAGCCGTTGCTCCCTCCGCATCGAAGCATGAATTGAGATGCTCGCGAATGGCGGGTATCCATGGCGGGGCGTTCGCATTTCGTGCTAATGTGAGAAGCCCGTCCAGAGTTGCACGGACTCGAGACGCATAGCCACACGTGACGGTGAACAGGAGCTGCGATGCCACGAACGCCACGGCAACGATCGGAAACCGGCTACTACCACGTTACCCTGCGAGGAAACGGAAAGCAGCTCCTGTTTGAAACCGGTAAGGACCGGGCGGCATTCATGGAAGCCGCCCGGTCCTCTTTTATGCGCAGCGGCATCTCGCTCATCGCTTGGTGCCTCATGGGCAACCACGTGCACCTCATCATCGACGATCCGCACGGCCGCATGAGCGAGGCGATCCATCGCATATCGTCGTCCTACGCTTCGTACTTCAACCGCACGTTCGGTCACACGGGCCACGTGTTCGAGGGACGTTTCGGAAGTGTCGCCATCCGCGACGATGGGCAACTGCTCGCGGCGGTGAGATACGTCCACGACAATCCGCTCAAGGGCATGGGAATCTCCCCCGACCGCTACCCGTGGAGCAGCTATCCGGAATACGCGTCCGGCGCATCGACATATACCGACATCGACGGCGTGCTCGGCATGCTCGGGGGTACGCAGGGCTTCAGGACCTTCTCGGAGCGACCGCGGACGGAGGTATACCGTCCCGCCTTTCGAGCATATGCCGACGCCGACGAACGCGATCAGGTGGCGCACGACGTCCTCGAATCATTCGGGTGCACAGCCGCAGACGTGAAGGGACTTCCGAGCGGCACGCGGGACCGCGTGCTCAAGGCCCTTTGCGACGGCGGCCTGACGGTCAGATACATCCAACGAATGACCGGCATCGGCGAATGGGCGGTCCGCAAGGCCGCCGGCCGGATCAAGAAGCGCTGAGCCGCCTCCCCTCAAAAGGGGGCAGGCACCAAATTGAGCAATGGCGTGCCCAACGCGAACGTCGAGCTCAGTCGACGATCACTTGTTTAGGCTGAAGGCGCCGACCTCGGATGCGAGGCGATGAGCCGCAGAGGCCGCCTCAAATTAGGACCTGCCTCAAATAAGTGCCTGTCCCCTTTTTGAGAGATGTAACGAAACGGGGCGAAGCCACGTGTATAGGGCGAGGAGGTGGAGAGCATGAGACGAAAACCACACCATTCCGGCGTCGCTGCGCGACCGGACGCCTTCATGGAGCACGCAATCGAGCACCACCGCGGTGCCGTCATCCGGCTTGCGCTCGCACGGACGCGCAGCGCGACAGATGCCCAGGATATCGCGCAAGAGGTGTTCATCAAGCTCCTGCGGAGCACCGCGAGCTTCCACGACGACGATCACCTGCGCGCATGGCTGCTGCGCGCAACCCACGATTCATGCGTGGACCTGCATCGCCAGGCCTGGCGGCGGCGCGTTGAGACACGTGAGGACATGGGTGCCGTCGCAGATCGGGCAACGATGGACCCGGCGATCGAGGAGGCCGTGGACCATCCCGTATGGATCGCCATGGGGCGCCTTCCCGACAAGCTGCGCTGCGCCCTGCACCTGCACTACGTCGAGGGCTACGGCATCGCCGAGGTCGCGGACATCTTGGGATGCACGGAGGCGGCGGCCCGCACGCGCCTGCATCGCGGACGCAAGAAGCTGGCCGCCGAGCTCGCGAAGGCAGAAGCAGCGGGGCATGCACCCGTTTCTGCGCACAGCGCAACCACAGATCCGAGCGACCCGACCGACCCCGCAATGCAGCTGACCGCACGCTAGAAAGGAGCTCCATCATGTCGCAGAACCTTATGAACGACTACGTTCGCACCATGAAACGCGTGGGCAGCGACGACGCCTCGCGCGAGCGCATCCGGCGCGCCATCGCCCGCGAGCGCCAGAACGGCGCATCTGTCTCTGTCGCCCGGCCCGCGCGCGTCGCCGCATCAGCACACGCGCCCCGTCGCGCTCCACGCATCGCCGCCATCGCCGCATGCGCGACGCTGCTCGCGTTCGGCGGCGCCATCGCGCTCCCCCGCCTGATGAATCGCAGCTCCCCCGCGACTCCCGTGGCGGGCATGCAGGGATTCGTCCTAGCGGCGTACGCCGACGGCAGCGCAGTCGAAGGCAGCGAGAGCACCGTGGTCACCTCAACGGATATCATCATGAGCTCGGGCTCCTGGAGCCAGGGCGAAGACGGCAGCTACACGACGGCATACACCATCGACCCCAGCGTCCTCGGAAACGACGTGGTCTCGGTCGAGTACCGCTCGACCAACGAGAGCGTGGTGCTCGAGGGCATGCGCGACCGCGGGAAGGTGCTGCCCGGCGAGAGCCCGGGAACCGAATACCTCTCGTCGATCACCGTGGGCGGGCCGAACGCGACGCTGCCCGACCTCCATCAACTCGACCTGCGCGTCACCGTGGCAGCAACCGATGCGATCAAGGAAGCTGACGAGGCGTATAGGGAGCTCTCGTATGCGGGCACGTACGACGAGAACGTAAGCGACCGCCACTCATTCGAGATCGAGCGCGCCTGTGCCGAGGAACTCGCATCGGGAGCGCTCGAGATCACCGCGACCTTCGCGGACGGAAGCGCGCAGACCCACGTCTACCGCATCGTGCCCGTCGGGGATTTCGATGAGCTCTGGTGGGAAGACCGGGCCGCTTGGCGAGCCTCGTTCGACGACGAGACCATCGACTACGAGCCTGCGCAGCTCTTTGCCCTGCAGCAAGTCAGCTAGCCTCGATCAAGGGAAAGGCACCGAATTGATGCCGTAAGACGGACCGCCTCTCAAAAAGGGGACAGGCACCGAATTGAGGCCCTCGGAACAGCGCCGGCATCGCTTGAGGAGCAAGAACAGCAGAACGGGTCCAGGCGGCAACCGCTTGGACCCGTTCCATACGCACGAAGACGCATCGTGCAGTACGTCGCAGCGTGGCGTACCCGCCTCAATTCGGTGCCTGTCCCCTTTTTGAGGAAACGCAGCTAGGGACGAACCTGGCCGTTCCCGCGCACCACGTACTTGTAGGTGGTCAGCGCTTCTGCCGCAAAAGGCCCGCGAGCATGCAGCTTCTGCGTGGAGATGCCGATCTCGGCTCCCAGGCCGAACTCGCCGCCGTCGGTGAAACGCGTGCTCGCGTTGGCATAGACGGCCGCGGCGTCCACCTCGCGCAGGAAGCGCTCGCACGTCTGCTCGTCCTCGGCGACGATGGCCTCCGAGTGGCCCGTCCCATAGCGGTTGATGTGCTCGACGGCCTCGTCCAGGCCGTCCACGCACTTGACGCTGATCTCGAGCGCAAGGTACTCCCGGCCCCAATCGTCATCCGTGGCGTCCACGAAGCCGGTGATGAAAGCCAGGTCGCGCACCGTCTCGTCACCATGGACGAGAACGCCGGCGGCACTGAGCTCCGAGAGCATCTCGGGCAGGAAGTCGGCCGCGACCGACCGGTCGACAAGCAGCGACTCGCAGGCGTTGCACACGCCCACGCGCTGGGTCTTGGCGTTCATCACGATGGAGCGGGCACGGGTGAAATCGGCGCTCTCGTGCACGTACACATGGCAGTTGCCGGTACCCGTCTCGATGACCGGGACGAGGCTCTCGCGCACGCAACGCTGGATGAGGCCGGCTCCGCCGCGCGGGATCAGCACGTCCACCACGCCGCGCAGCCCCATGAGCGCACCGGTCGCGGCGCGGTCGGTCGTCTCGATGATGGTGACCGCCTCGCGCGGGAACCCGCTGGCCTCCACCGCATCGGCGAGCACGTGGGCGATCGCGACGCAGGAGCGCTGAGCCATCGAGCCGCCGCGCAGGATGCAGGCGTTCCCCGTGCGGACGCAGATGCCCGCGGCGTCGGCGGTGACGTTCGGGCGCGCCTCGTAGACCATAGCGACAAGTCCGAGCGGCACGCTCACCTTCTGAAGGGCAAGGCCGCAATCGATGGTGCGCTCCTCCAGGATGCGGCCCACCGGGTCGGGCAGGTCGGCGAGCTTCTCGAGTCCAAATGCCATCGATTCGATGCGCTCGGGCGTGAGCAGCAGGCGGTCGAGCAGGCCCTCGCTCGTTCCCGCCGCGCGGGCGGCATCCATATCGAGCTCATTGGCGGACAGGACCTCGTCGACCCGAGCGCGAAGCGCCCCGGCCATAGCCCGCACCGCGGCGCGGCGCGCGGCGTCGTCGGCGAACCCCAGGGGCCGCGAAGCTTCCTTCGCGGCGAGCGCGAGGGTCTCAACATATGCCTGCACGTCTTCAGACATAACGTGTCTCCAATCTATCATGAGGGCATCGGCGCGACCCGGGCCCTACGCGAACACGATCAGGTTGTCGCGATGGATGGCGGGCTTGTGCGCGAGCTCGGCCAGCAGGCGGTTGCGGGCGATATCCTCCTGGCGCATGCCGCACGCGAGCTCGAGGGCGTCGGAGCCCGCCTCGGCGATTCCGCGGGCAAGCACGGTCCCGGAGGGGCCGCGAACGTCGAGCACGTCTCCAGCGGAGAACTCGCCCTCGACGGAGACGATGCCCACGGGCAGCAGGGAGGAACCGTGCGCGACGAGGGCGTCGGCCGCGCCCTCGTCCACCGTCACCGCGCCGTGGGCGGAATCCCCGAGTGCGATCCACAGCTTGCGCGGCGCGATCTCGAGCCGGTCCGCAGGAGGGACGAACACCGTCCCCACGCGCTCCCCACGCGCCAGACGGACGAGCGGCCGCTCCTCCGCCCCGCTGCATATGACGCTGCGGATGCCGGCGGTCATGAGGATGCGGGAGCTTCTGATCTTGGTGATCATACCGCCCGTTCCCACCGCCGTGGTCGAGTCGCCGGCAGACCCGATGATCCGAGCATCGATCTTCTCGACGACGGGGATGAGCTCGGCGGTGGGGTCGAGCGAGGGGTTCGCGGTGTACAAGCCGTCGATATCAGAGAGGGTCACGCAGAGGTCGGCGGACACGAGGCAGCTCACGAGCGCCGCGAGCGTATCGTTGTCGCCGAATTTGATCTCGTCGACCGTCGTCGTATCGTTCTCGTTGACGATGGGGACGACGCCGAGCTCCACGAGGCGCGTCAGCGCGTCGCGCGCATGCAGGTATGAAGACCGGCGCGCGGTGTCGTGGCGCGTGAGCAGGACGAGGGAGGTGTTGAGCCCCGCTGCGCGGAACACCTCGTCGTACGCGGCGGACAGGATGCACTGCCCCACCGAGGCGCACGCCTGCAGGCTCGGCATGTCGGCGGGCCTGCGGTCGAACCCCAGGTGCGGGGCCCCGCAGGCGATGGCGCCCGAGCTCACGACGACCAGGTTCCATCCCAGGCCGCGCAGCTCCGAAGCCTGGGAGGCGAGCTGGGCGATGAAGTCGCGGCGCAGCACGCGGTCGCGGCCGACCAACGTGGAGGAGCCGATCTTGACGACCATGGTCTTCGATGGGTTCATGGGCACGCTCCTTAGCGAGATGAGAGGTTCGGACGACGGGACGAAAGGGACGTGGAGCGGATCCGGCGGCGACCCTAGGCGCGCGCCTTCTTCCACGGCAGCACGGACGAGGCGGCGGCCATGCGCTCGCGGACGAGCTCGTCGCGCTCCCGGGCGAGGCCCGCCTCCATGCCCACCATATAGGACTGCGGGTAGAGGAAGCGCTTGTACGCAGGATCGAGCGACGCCAGCGCCGCCGCGCAGCGGGCGCGCGCCTCCTCGATGTGCTCGCGCGGGGCGCATGCCCGGCCGTCGCGGACCTGCGGCTGCAGCAGCTCGCGGGCGCAGA
>DBFEBE010000131.1:0-2683 GCA_048318985.1 Collinsella sp. | reverse complement strand
GAACAGGCACACCGCCAACACCAACGGAAACGACGTCCTGCTCGAAGCCGACCGCATCACGGCCGGTATGATGGACCCGTCGGCGGGCATCTGGTTCGGGCTGGGCGAGGACGGCTCGTCGGCTCCCGCCAACGACGCGCTCGGCGCGCTGCCGTACGGCCAGTACACGCTCGAGGAGCTTCCCTGCGAGGCGAACGAGGGCTACGAGCTCGTGACCAAGGCCTTCTGGATCGAGCGCGACTCCGGCGTGGCGGAGGCCGTCTGGATGACGCTCGACGACCAGGAGGGGCCGAGGATCGGAACGCGGGCAACCGAAGTGGCCGACGGTGACCAGATCGCCCAGGCAAACGAGCAGACGACGATTGTGGATACCGTCTACTACGAGAACCTCGAGTTCGGAGGCACGTACACCCTCACGGGCACGCTCATGGTCAAGTCCACCGGCGAGCCGCTGCTCGACGCCGAGGGCAATCCCGTGACCGCCACCAAGGAGTTCACGGCGAACAACACGAACGGGTCGGTGGACATCGAGTTCACCTTCGACGCGAGCCTGCTCGCGGGCGAGGACGTCGTGGCCTTCGAGAGCCTCGTGAAGGATAGCATCGAGGTAGCAGTCCACGCAGATATCGAGGACGAGGGCCAGACGGTCCATTTCGTCGACATCGGCACCACGGCGGCCGACGCCGCCGACGGCGACAAGCTCGTGACGGGCTCCGAGGTCATCATCGCTGACGAGGTGGCCTTCGAGGGTCTGACCCCTGGAGGCTCTTATACGCTCGAGGCGACGCTGATGGATGCCGAGACGGGCGAGCCGCTGAAAAGCGGCGAGGGGCTTCTCGCGACTGACGTGGCCGCGACCGTCGAGTTCACGCCCGAAGCTGCCGAGGGTACCCAGACGGTAGAGCTCTCATTCGATTCCTCCGGCCTCGGCGGTCACCGCCTGGTGGTGTTCGAGAAGCTGCTCGACGCCGAAGGCACCGTCCTCGCGGTGCACGAGGATATCGAGGACGAGGGCCAGTCCGTCACGGTCGTCGAGATCGGCACCACGCTCGTCGACGCCGCCGACGGCGACCACATGGTCGAGAACGGGACGGTCACCGTCGTGGATACCGTCGAGTACAAGGGGCTCGTCGCAGGAGAAACCTATACTGCCCACGGCACCATCATGGACAAGGCGACTGGCATGCCCCTTGAGGACTCGGAAGGCAATCCGGTGACCTCAACCGCGGAGTTCGTGGCGGAAAGTTCTGAGGGAACCGTAGAGATCACCTTCGAGTTCGATGCTTTCCAGCTCGAGGAGGGCGCCTCCCTCGTGGCGTTCGAGGAGGTGCTCGACGTGAACGGGAACGTCATCGCGGTACATCAGGACCTCGAGGACGAGGGGCAGACCGTGGTCGTCGACAACCCCGAGACTCTCGGCACCCCCTACGACAAGACGGGAGGCGACCTGCTTCCCGTATGGGTTCTGATCAGCGCCTTGATCCTCTGCGGCGGCGCTGCGGGCGCATACGCGCTTCGCGGCCGCATCCGTCGAAACGCATCAGTTGGCGAGGGATCCACTGACGAGGGTCCCGAGAAGTAGCCGGGTCCCGGTCGATCGAAGAGGGCGGGGCGGCGATGAGCCTCCCCGCCCGTCTTCCTGGAGGTTCAAGTGAGCACAAATATCAAGCAGCGATTTGCAATCATGGTGGCGGTGACAGCGCTGGTCGGTGCTGCGGCGTTGGGGTTGTGGCTCTTCAGCATCCATGACAGGGCGGCAGATGTAGACCCCTCTCCTATCTTGGCAGATGCTTCGGGAAGCGATGCGGCATCCGATGGCGCCCCGACGGTCGACTGGGAATTCTGGCTGTCGGTGAACCCCGACATCGTGGCGTGGGTGAGCGTCCCGGGGACTGATATTGACTATCCGGTGGTACAGGCGAGCGCCGACGATCCGACCTTCTACCTCGACCACGACGTCTACCGCGGCTGGAACCCCTACGGATGCCCCTACCTCGACGCCGGCTGCGCGGGGCGGGGAATCGACAGCCCGCTCGCTCTCATGTTCGGCCACCACATGAACGACGGCAGCATGTTCTCGGCATTCGCGAACTACTCGGACAGGGGGTTCGCGCAGGAGCATCAGGAGATTCTCCTGCAGACACCCGAGAGGGACATTCGCCTGAATGTCATCGCGGCGGACGTCGTGGATTCGAACGCTGAGCACAAGCGCCTGGAGTTCGCCGACGACGGAGAGCTCGGCTTTTGGCTCGAGAGGCTGCTGGCCGAAGCGGACGTCGTGCTCGACGTCGACGTTGAGGCGGATAGCGTCAAGGCGTTCTGCACCTGCAGCTACGGCAGGTGGAACGGGCACGAGAGGACGATAGTGTATGCGCGGGAGGAGGTGGTGTGATGCAATCGACCATATGCTTCTTCATCGGCATGGCGATGATGGCGTGCGCGATCGTGGGGTACGCCTGCATTCGGGTGGGCGCCATGAGCGAACGTGAGGAAATGCTCGCCGAGGGCAAGCGGGAACCCTAGGCTGCTTTCGGCAAAAAAAGGGTATGTAAAACAAGTGGTTGGAAATTGGTAAATCTCTGGTTGGTTGCTGTTGAGTCTAAATCAACTCATCCAACCATCTTTCTAACAGCTGGAGCTGCAATAATCCAACCACTTATTTAACGTCTCTATGTATCATGTC
>DBFEBE010000130.1:0-6704 GCA_048318985.1 Collinsella sp. | reverse complement strand
GGAGTACAGGCTGTACAGCTTGTCTTGCGCGCTATCGAGCTGCTGCTGGATCTCGCTGGAGGAAACCGCCAGCGCAGGGGTGGGGCAAAGGCCTGCCATGAGCACGACGCTCAGGCCGAAAACGGGAATGGCGGTGCGGGTGCGTTTAGGGTGCGCCATATGTACATCTCCTCACGGTGCGCGCGCCGGGGCGCATGCGCTCGTACGGGTTTCCGCCGTTGCGCCCATCCCGGGCGCACGACGCGGATGCCGCAATTCTACCAGCCCGCCCATCGGACGCACCAGCTTTCATGGTCACTCCATACGCATGTGTACAAGATCGGCCTCGCCGCCGCCCGGCGCGAATCCATCGGCGCCGTGCCAAAAGGGACGTACCCTCATGGCACGATGCGCTCGCCTCACCTGGCGGGCGCCGAATGCCTGAACGTATAATGGGTCCGCACCATCGAGGAGGACCATCATGATCGACCAGACCGCCGCCGGACACGAGCCGGCACACGAGGCCGCGCCCGCGGCGCCGCCGTCCCCGGCTCCCCAAGAGAGCCCGAAATCTAAACTCGAGGTCATCTTGGGCGTCGAGGGCGTCGAGCGGCTCGACCGCGCGCGCGTGCTGGTCTTCGGGTGCGGCGGCGTGGGCTCGAACTGCATCGAGGCCCTCGCCCGCGGGGGCGTCGGCACGCTCGCCGTCGTCGACCGCGATATCGTCGCGCCGAGCAACATCAACCGGCAGGCCATCGCCTACCACAGCACCGTCGGCAAGCGGAAGGTCGATGTGACCGAGGCGATGATCGCCGACATCAATCCCGGCTGCCGCGTCATAGCCGAGCACGCGTTCGTCCTCGCCGAGAACGCGGCGGAACTCTACGGCCAGCTCGTCGAGCAGGCCGGGGGCCCGTTCGACTACGTCGTCGACGCCATCGACACCGTCTCGACCAAGCTCGCCATCGCACAGCTCTCCGAGACCGAGGGCTTCCGGCTCATCAGTTCCATGGGCGGGGCGAACAAGCTCCACCCCGAATGTCTCCGCATCGCCGACGTCCACCAGACAGTCAACTGCTCGCTGTCGCGCATCATGCGGAAAGAGTGCCGGCGGCGCGGCATACGCAAGCTTCAGGTGCTCTATTCCTGCGAGGAGCCGCTGCACATCAAGGCGCGCGAGGGGGCGGCGCGCAGCGAGCGAAGCGACCTGGGCACCGCTTCGTTCATGCCGCCCATCATGGGGCAGATGATAGCCGGCGAGGTCATCCGGCAGATCTCCGGCGTGGGCTGCGAGGCGGTGCGCGCGGACGGCGCGATCATCCGGGCCCGCAAAGCCAGCCGCTAACGCGAAGGGGCGCGCGATGTACCGCCTGTACGACATGCATTGCCACCTGTCTGCCGCCACGTCCTGCGCAGCCATCGCGGACGAGGCCGATCGGCTCGGGATAGCATTTCTCGACATGGGCGTCACCCCCAGCGCAGACGAGGGGACCGGCCGCACGACCGGGCCGCGCAACGTCGCTCGAGCATACGGCCTCCATCCCTGGTGGGTCGAGTCGGACGAGGACGGACGCCGCGTCGCGAGACGCGCCGCCGAGCTCTGCGGCGGCGCTCGGCTCGTAGGCGAGGTGGGGCTCGACTTCTCCCCCGCCCGATGCCGAACCAGGCCGGCGCAAATCGCCGCGTTCGCGGACATCATCGAAGCCTGCTCCCAGACGGACATCCCGCACCGCGTGCTCAGCCTGCATGCGGTGCGCTCGTCGGGCACAGTGCTCGACATCCTACAGGCCTACGGGATGACTGCGCGCGCAGCCTGCGTGTTCCATTGGTTTTCCGGCACCGGCGATGAGTTCGCACGAGCCCGCGATGCCGGGTGCTTCTTTTCCGTCAATCCGCGCATGCTCGCGACCAAGCGTGGCCGCGAGTTCGCCCGCCAAGCGCCCCTCGACCGCCTTTTGCTGGAAACCGACCTGCCCGCCCCGCTCAAGGCGCCGATCGCTGCGTCAGATTACGCATGCGCCCTCGAAACCGTGCTCGACGGACTCGCCGAGATCCGCCGCGAGTCCCGCTCCGAGCTTGCCGAACGCATAGCCACCACCAGCCGCGCGCTCATGCGGCTCGAAGAGGGCCGAAGGGCCTGACGGCGGCACGCGGCAGGACGTCTATCGACCGAACGCGCAGGCGGCGGTCAGCACATCGGGAATCTCGTCGATGACGGCATCGGCGGCGTCTTGGGAGAATCCGAAGCGGTCCTCGCGCTTGGCGAAGACGGTAAGCCCCGCGCGCTTTCCCGCCGTGATGCCGGGGACCGAGTCCTCGATGCAGCAGCATGCCGCGACGGGCAGGCCCAGGCGCTCAACCGTATGCAGGTAGATAGCGGGATTCGGCTTGCTCTCGACGAAGTCCGCCCCGCTGACGACGACCTCGAACCGCCCCTCCAGGCCGCATGCGGCGAGCACGGCGCGAATGCTCTCGAGAGGCGAGGACGACGCGAGCGCGACGCGGACGCCGCGCGCATGCAGCTCATCGATGGTCTCCGCGACACCGGGGTTGAGGATGGACGGGTAGTCGCACGGGTGGAGCGCCGACCAGGCGCGGAACTCGCGCTCGGCCTCCTCGCCAGAGAGCTTGCGGCCGGTGCGCGAGAACCAGTCGACGAGGGTCGCCTGAAACACCTGATGGGACTGGCCGACTAGTACCAGGATCTCATCATCCCCCACGGGCAGGCCGAGCTCGTCGGCGAACTGGCGCTCCTGGTCCTGATAGAAGGCCTCGGTGTCGACGATGACGCCGTCCATATCGAAGATGACGGCGTCAAAAGGGAATCGGTTGCTCATGGACGGTCTCCTCCATGTCGGGATGGTTTACGTGTCGCGAGAAGAGCGCGGGGGACGGATGCGCCGTCCCCCGCGCTCACGCCGGCGCGAAGCCGGGTGCGGCCTGCGTGTCGCCTAGCGGCGGTTCGCCCGATAGAACTCGATAAGCGCCTTGGTGCTGGCGTCCTGGACGGCGAGCGCCTCGTCATCGTGGAACGCGGGCGTGATCTGACGGGCGAGCTGCTTGCCGAGCTCGACGCCCCACTGGTCGAACGAGTCGATGCCCCACACGGTGCCCTCGACGAAGGTGATGTGCTCGTAGAGCGCGATGAGCGCACCGAGCGCATGCGGCGTGAGGTCGATGCCGAAGATGGAGGTCGACGGACGGTTGCCGGTGAACACGCGGGCGGGGACGATCTCCTCGGGCGTGCCCTCGGCACGGACTTCATCGGCTGTCTTGCCGAACGCAAGCGCCTTGGTCTGGGCGAGGAAGTTGCCCAGGAAGAGCTCGTGGACGTCCTGGTCCCCGTCGCGGTTCGGGTTCGCGGTGTTCACGAACGCAATGAGGTCGGCGGGGATGAGGCGGGTGCCCTGATGGATGAGCTGGTAGAACGCATGCTGGCCGTTGGTGCCCGGCTCGCCCCAGAAGATCTCACCCGTGGCGCAGGTCAGCGGGGAGCCATCCCAGCGGACGCCCTTGCCGTTGGACTCCATGGTGAGCTGCTGGAGATAGGCGGGGAAGCGGTGCATGTACTGGTTGTAGGGAAGCACGGCATGGCTCTCGGCGCCGAAGAAGTTGACGTACCACACGTTGATGAGGCCCATCAGCGCGACGACGTTCTCCTCGAGCGGCGTGTCCTGGAAATAGGTGTCCACGTCGTGGAATCCCGCGAGGAAGTCCTCGAAGCGGTCGGGGCCGAGCGCGATGATGAGCGAGAGGCCCACGGCGGAGTCGACGGAGTAGCGGCCGCCGACCCAGTTCCAGAAACCGAAGGCGTTCTCGGGATCGATGCCGAACTCGGCGACGAGGTCGAGCGCGGTGGAGACGGCGACGAAATGCTTCTTGATTGCCTCGGCGCGGGATCCCTCGGAGCCGTCGATGGCGCCCGCTGCCTGCAGGGCATCGAGCATCCATGCCTTGACCTCGCGACCGTTGGTAAGGGTCTCGAGCGTGGTGAAGGTCTTGGAGACGACGATGACGAGCGTGGCCTCGGGATCGAGCCCGCGAACCTTCTCGGCCATGTCGTTGGGATCGATGTTGGAGATGTAGCGGCAGTCGATGCCGGCGTCGGCATAGGGCTTGAGCGCCTCGTAGACCATGACCGGGCCGAGGTCGGAGCCGCCGATGCCGATGCTCACGACGTGCTCGATCTTCTTGCCGGTGACTCCGGTCCAGGCGCCGGAGCGGACGCGCTCGGCAAACGCGTACATGCGGTCGAGGGTCTCGCGGACGTCGGCGACGGTGTCCTGACCGTCCACGATGAACCTGCCGGCGTCGCTCGCCGGACGGCGCAGGGCGGTATGCAGCACGGCGCGGTCCTCGGTGGTGTTGACGTGCGCGCCGGAGTACATGGCGTCGCGGCGGCCCTCGAGGTCGACGGCGCGGGCGAGGTCGACGAGAAGCTTCAGGGTCTCGTCGGTGATGAGGTTCTTGGACAGATCGATGTGGAACTCACCCATATCGAAGCTCATCTTGGCGACGCGCTCGGGATCGGACGCGAACCAGGCCTTGAGATCGATGCCGGCGGCGTCGAGTTCCTCGTAATGCTTCTGCAGGGCGGCCCAGGCGGGGGCGGCGGTAGCATCGATCGGTGCGGGAACAGCAGACATGTGAAACCTCCTCGTCTACCGGGGCGCGCATCCGTGCACCGCGCCCCGTCCAAGTAGGTTCATTCTAGCCCTTTAAGATGGGAAGCGGGGGCGCACCGGCACGATTCGGGGCAGACGGTCCGCGGCGACTGAATCGCAGGCGCGGGGGACGGGGCCGGCGCCCCCGGGGCAGCACGCCCCCCTAGCCCTCGAGACGCTCGCTCGCCTCGAGCCATGCGAGCTCGAGCTCCTCGAGCTCCGAGCGGGCTGCAGAGATCTCGTCCTGACGAGACGACAGGGCGGAGAAGTCCGTGGGGTCGATATCGAACATCCCCCGCTCCAGCTCCTCGACGCGCTCGCGCCGCGCATCCATCTTGCGCTCGAGCGACGCGACCTCCTTTTTCAGGCGCTGGCGCTCGGCATTGGAGAGACCCTGCGCGCCTTCGCTCCGCACCGGGGCCGGTTCGGCCGTAGGGGCCACCGGGCGCGGCGAGCCGCTTGCGGACGACGAGGTCAGGCGCAGATATTCATCGACCCCTCCGGGGACATGGCGCAGATGCCCGCCCAGCACCGCCCACTGCTGGTCGGTCACGCGCTCCATGAGGTAGCGGTCGTGCGTGACGAGTATGAGCGTTCCCGGCCACCCGTCGAGCAGGTCCTCGACGATGGCGAGCATGTCGGTATCGAGATCATTGCCGGGCTCGTCGAGGATCAAGACGTTCGGCTCGTCGAGGATCGTGAGCAATAGCGACAGGCGCCGGCGCTGCCCGCCGGACAGGTCGCCGATCCGGCTCCAGAGCTGCTGGGTGGTGAAGCCCAGGCGCTCGCAGAGCTTCTCGGGGCTCGTCTCCTTGCCGTCCACGACGTAAACGCGCTTGTACCGGGCGAGCACCTCGCGGATCGTCTCGTCCATATGCGGGGCGAGCTCGTCGAGCTGCTGGGAGAGGACGCCGAAGCGTACCGTGGCCCCGATCTTCACGCGACCGCGCATGGGTGCGATCTTGCCCTGGATGACCTGGAGGAGCGTGGACTTTCCGGCCCCGTTCTCTCCGAGCAGGCCATAGCGGTCGCCCGCGCCGATGAGCCATGTCGCACCGGACAGCACGGGCGCGGCCGCCCCCTCGTAGCCGGCATCGACGTCGACCACATCGATCACCTGCTTGCCAAGGCGGCTGACCGCCAGGCGCTTCAGCTCGAGCTCGTTGCGCACGGGAGGGACGTCGGCGATGAGCTCGCGGGCCGCCTCGACGCGGAACTTGGGCTTCGTGCTGCGCGCCTGGGCGCCGCGGGAGAGCCAGGCGAGCTCCTTGCGGGCCATGTTGCGGCGGCGCTCCTCGGAGGCAGCCGCCATGCGGTCGCGCTCGACGCGCTGCAGGATGTAGGCGGAATAGCCGCCCTCGAACGGATCGACGCGCCCGTCATGCACCTCCCACATCGAGGTGCACACCTCATCGAGGAACCAGCGGTCGTGGGTCACGACGAGCAGGGCGCCGGACCCGGCTCCCCAGCGCTCCTTGAGGTGCGCCGCAAGCCAGTTGATCGTGCGCATGTCGAGATGGTTGGTGGGCTCATCGAGCATGATGACGTCATAGGAGCCGATGAGCAGCCTCGCCAGGTCGACGCGCCGGCGCTGCCCGCCCGAAAGCTCCCCTACCGCCCCCTCCCAGGGCACGTCGGCGATGAGGCCGTCGAGGATCTGACGGACGCGAGGCTGCGAGGCCCATTCGTACTCGGGCATGTCGCCGACGACGGCACGGTGTACGGTCGAGTCGTCATCGAGCGCATCTTTCTGCCCGAGCAGGCCGACCGTGACGTCCCGCCTGTGGGTGACGCGTCCGCCGTCGGGCTCTATGGCGCCGGCGAGCACCGAGAGCAGCGTCGACTTGCCGTCGCCGTTCCTGCCGACGATGCCGATCCGGTCCCCCTCGTTCACGCCGAGGGTGACGGAATCGAAGATATGCTTGGTGGGAAACTCGAGCTCCACCGAATCGCATCCCAGAAGGATCGCCATGTACCGTGCTCCTCATCCGATCAGGTTGCATCAGCCATCCATCCTAGCACGCGCCGTTCTTCGAGGGCGACGAGGCCGATCCAGAACCC
>DBFEBE010000129.1:0-12122 GCA_048318985.1 Collinsella sp. | reverse complement strand
CCGTCGAGCTTCCGGACGAGCCCGAGCCCGGCGCGATCGTGCCGCAGGCCATCCCTCTCGATATCCGCTACGAGGACGATCACCTCATCGTGCTTTCCAAGCAGCGCGGCCTCGTGTGCCATCCGGCGCACGGGCACGTGGACGGAACGCTCGCCAACGCGCTTGCCTACCATTGCGGCCTCGACCACCTCGGTACCGTCCAGGGCGAGGACCGTCCGGGCATCGTCCATCGCCTGGACCGCGACACCTCCGGCCTCATGCTGGCCGCCAAGGACGACGACACGCAGCGCGAGCTGCAGAATCTTATCCGCACGCGCACGCTCGACCGCCGGTACATCGCACTCGTCCACGGGTACATCGCGATGGATGAAGGGACCATCAACACCGGTATCGCCCGCTCCACGCGCGACCGCGTCAAGATGGCCGTCTCCGACGACCCCTTCGCGCGGCAGGCGATCACGATCTTCCGCGTGCTCGAGCGATTCGACGCGGCGCGCTCGGATGAGGGCTACACGCTCGTTGAGTGCCACCTCTACACCGGTCGCACGCATCAGATCCGCGTGCACATGCGCCATATACACCATCCGCTCGTGGGCGACCCGCTGTACGGGAAGGGGAGCGAGCGCGCAAACCTCGATCTCGACCGCCAGTTCCTCCACTCCTGGCGCGTCCAGTTCGAGCACCCGGTCACGGGCGAGCACATCGAATGCCGCGACGAGCTCCCCTGGGATCTCGCGGCCGCCCTGGACGAGCTGCGGGAGCGCTCGCTCGGACGCACCGAAGCCGGCGCCTCCATCATTCCCCAGCTCGGCGTTTTGGAGGATTGACCGGCGGGGTTGGCCCCGTGTGCCATGCGATAAACGCCATAGGCGCTCCACCATGTCGCATGTTGAACGCGCTACACTTCTAGCGATTTAGACTTTTGGGATCGAGGGAGCCTTCGTGACGCCTATCGTTTTCTTCAATACGCTCGTGGGCGTGCTGTTCACGCTCTGCTTTCTGTACCAGGGCGTCTTCTTCCTGGTCGGCCTCGTGCGCGGGCAGATCAAGATCCCCCCTGCGCGGCGACTCCATAGGTATGCGTTCTTCATCGCGGCCCACAACGAGGAGCCTGTCATCGCCAACCTCGTCAAGTCCATCAAGGACCAGGATTACCCCTCGGAGCTCATCGATATCTTCGTCGTCGCCGACGCCTGCACTGACGGGACCGCGCAGGCGGCTCGCGAGGCGGGGGCCATCGTCTACGAGCGAAACGACCTGTCCCGTAAGGGCAAGAGCTGGGTGATGGATTACGGGTTCGACCGAATCCTCCGCGAGTATCCCGATACATACGAGGCGTTTTTCATCTTCGATGCGGACAACCTGCTGTCCAAGAACTACGTCTCGGTCATGAACGACGCGTTCGACCAGGGCTACCTCGCCTTGACGAGCTACCGTAACTCCAAGAACTTCGGCAGCTCCTGGGTGAGCGCCGCCAACGCCATCTGGTTCCTGCGCGAGGCCCGGTTCCTCAACAACGCGCGCATGATGTGCGGAACCTCATGCGCCGTGTCGGGGTCTGGGTACCTGATCTCCGCCAAGCTCGTCGAGGGCATGCACGGTTGGGATTTCCACACGTTGACCGAGGATATCCAGTTCACGACCTTCTGCGCTGTGCACGGCGTCCGCATCGGCTACGCGCCCGCCGAGTTCTTCGATGAGCAGCCCGTCACGCTGAAGGCGTCCATCAAGCAGCGTATGCGCTGGACGAAAGGCTTCTACCAGGTTCTGTTCACCTACGGCGGTCAGCTCCTCACCTCCATCGGCAGGCATCATCGCTTCGCTGCCTACGACATGCTGATGGTCGTCGGTCCCGCGATGCTCATCTCGCTGGTCTGCTTGCTCGCGAACGTCACGTTTATATCGGTCGGCTACCTGAGCCACGGGTTCTTGGCTACGGATGCCGAGCTCACCATGTGCGTCGGCTCGGTGGTCATGATGCTCGCCTACATGTACGGAACGTTTTTCTTCATGGGCCTCATCACGACGCTGGCTGAGCGCAAGCATATCCACTGCAGGCAGGCGTGGCGCGTCGTCGCCAACCTGTTCACGTTCCCCATCTTCATGTTCACCTATATTCCCCTCACCGTCGCGGCGCTCTTCCTCAAGGTCGATTGGGTCCCGACGCCCCACGACGTCAGCGTGTCGCTCGAAGAGGTGATGGAGGGCGCTCAGTAGCGCTCCTTCCGAACACGGTAGGAGGAAACCACCATGCCGCAACCAGCCCAAAGCGCTTCCGCGCCCGGTCCCGTCGTCGAGAGCGCGAGCGCGAGCACCGTCTGCCAGAGCTCGCCGTCCCGCTTCGCCTGCGGCCTGACTGCGACCGTTCTCCTCGTTATCGCCGCGTTCGTGATATCGATGGCGCTCCTGGTCGTCGAGATCGTGTCCGCCGCCTACGATTACGACGCGTCGGCTCGGTATTACACCTGGGAGGAAGACCGGTTCGGTCAGAACGGCTGGGACGACGAGCTGTATGAGGAGTTCGGCTATCCGGATGACGAACCCGACGTGTTCCATGGATATGCTGTCGTGCGGCATCACGGGTAGCCTGCGCGTCACCCGCCGGCGAGCTGCGGCATCGTTGCCAGTCCCGCCAGCGTGAAGAACGGTATGAACGGCAGGCTGCGCCTCGAGAGTGCGCAGCCTGCCATCGCGAGCGCGATGAGGCCTGCGCAGAAACTCGCGAGCGCCCATTGGGGATCTCGGGCCATGCAGGCGACCAGGAGCTTGATGTCCCCTCCGCCGATCCCCACCGAACCCTTCGCATGCCTCCAGCCCATCTCCGTCAGAACCACGGCGAAGCCCGTCAGCGCTCCCCAGAAGAGATTCATCGCCATGCCGTGCGCCCCGTCTGCCATGCATGCGGAGAGCGCTGAGCACGACACTATCGAACAGGCAAGCGGATCGGGCAGTATTCGCCGACGCACGTCGATGATCGACGCGACCACCAGCAGCGCGGCGAGTACCAGGTCCGGCATCTGCATTCCGGGCATGCGCGCCTCCTTTCGCTCTGGTTATAGCGTACGGCTTCGTGCGTCGTTGCCGGCGGTGTGTCTGAATTTCTGGCACGTCGTATAACAAATATGGGGACGCATCCTAACGTCCCAGCTCAGACGCACGTCGTCGTCCCTACTGGCGTCCGGGCAATTCGTTGCCCGCCTTGCAGCCGCAGATTGGAAACGGGTACGCACTCGGGGTCCCTGCTCGCTCCTTATTAGCCGGAAGGGAGTGAATCCCGGGTCTCTTGCGGAGTCCCCCATGCGTCCCTTGGGGCTGCGCGCCCTGCATCCGGAGAGTTTCTCGCCCAACGGTCCATGCGCTATGAGATGATGGTCGGCAAGAAGCATCTGAGTTGGGAGGCCGCATGACAGCTAGCGAATCGACCCTGGGCGCCCGCCTCGCCGCGATGCCCGACCGCCTGAGTGACGACCTTGTCGCCCGCATGGAATCCGATCGCGCCACGGGCTGGCAGAATCCCCACAGGGCGCCCGATACGGCGGCGGTGCGACGGGTCGAGCGCCCGTCCGACGCCGGGAGCATCTGGCGCCCCCCGTATGTGCGCGACGTCGAGAAGATCATGCACCTGCCCGCGTACAGCCGCTACAACGGCAAGACGCAGGTGTTCAGCTTCCGCAGCAACGACGATCTTTCCCGGCGCGGCCTGCACGTCCAGCTCGTGGCGCGCATCGCCCGGGACATAGGCCGGGCCCTCGGTCTCAACTGCGACCTCATCGAGGCGATCGGGCTGGGGCACGACCTCGGGCACACGCCGTTCGGACATGCCGGCGAGAAGCACCTCAACGACATTCTTCAGGCGCGCTGCGGGCGGTCGTTTTTCCACAACGTCCATTCCGTGCGCGTCCTCGACGTCCTCTACGGGCGCAACGCGACGCTCCAGACGCTCGACGGCATCCTGTGCCATAACGGCGAATACGAGCAGCGGGTGTTCGAGCTCTCCGGGCTTTCCGGATTCGATGAGTTCGATTCGATTCTCGACCGCTGCCGCACGAGCGATTTCGACTACGTCAAGACGCTGCGTCCCATGACCCTCGAGGGGTGCGTGGTGCGCATCTCCGACATCATCGCCTATGTCGGCCGCGATCGGCAGGACGCCATCGAGGCGGGGTTCATCGATGCCGACGCGTTCGATGACGGCATGGGCGGGGGCTACAACTCCTGGATCCTCACGCGAGCATCTATCGATATCGTCGAGCACAGCTACGGGCGCGACCGCATCGAGATGAGCGAAGGCCTCTTTCGCGAGATCTCTCGCGCCAAACGGGAGAATTACGCGAAAATCTACCGTTCGGCCGGAGTGGAGGAGGAGCACGGCGCGATGATGGCGCGGGCCTTCGAGCTCATGTACGAGCGCTTCCTGCGCGATGTCGTCGAGCGCGACGAGTCCAGCCCGATATTCAGGCACCACATCGCGCGCATCCAGCGGGCCCTCGCGTACTACGACCGCTCGTACGACTGGAAGTCCGATCCGGACCAGACCGTCGTCGACTATATCGCGAGCATGACCGACGGCTATTTCATCGAGCTTGCGACCAAGCTGTTCGACGAGGTCAGGTTTCCCCAGCGCACCTACATCAACGAGCGATGACGTCCCGCCGCGTCCCCTCCGCATCGGGATCGGGGCCGCCGTGTCCCGGTGTCGGTTGCCCGGGCCATGCGCTCCGTGTACCATAAGAACATATGTACGTATCGTAAAACGGAGGTCCCATGGAAACCCTGTTCAGTCAGGCGGAGTCCGCGAAGCGGCTCAGCTACGCTCCGCTCGCGGTCCGCATGCGGCCGTCGTCGCTTGACGAGTACGTGGGGCAGCGGAAGGCCGTGGGACCCGGCTCCTGGCTTCGCTCGGCGATCGAGCATGACGTCCTCTCCAGTGTCATCCTCTACGGTCCGGCGGGAACGGGCAAGACGACGCTCGCGCATATCGTCGCCGCGCATACGCGCAGCGAGTTCGTCGAGGTCTCCGCGGTCACGGGCACGGTCAAGGATCTGCGCCGCGAGATCGACGAGGCGCAGCGGCGACTCATGGCGTACGGCAGGCGCACCATCCTCTTCATCGATGAGATACACCGGTTCTCCCGTTCTCAGCAGGACGCCTTGCTCCACGCTGTGGAGAACCGCACCGTCATCCTGATCGGCGCCACGACGGAGAATCCGTATTTCGAGGTCAACTCGGCGCTCATCTCGCGGAGCCGCGTGGTCGAGCTCGAGCATCTCACCGATGACGACATCGCGGTTCTCGTGCGCCGCGCCCTGGCCTACGAGCGCGGGCTGGGGGGCCGCTTCGAGGCTTCCGATGACGTCGTGCGTGCCATCTGCACCCTTGCCGCCGGTGACGCTCGCAGCGCGCTGACGAGTCTCGAGCTCGCCAGCGAGGTCGCGTGGTCGCGCTGCCATGCGGATGCTGGCGAACAGGCCGTCGACGACGGGGATTCCGAGTGGGAGCCGGTCGACATTACCGTCGAGGACGTTCGGGTCGCAAACCCGAGGCGCGGCCTCACCTACGATAAATCCGGCGACATGCACTACGACGTCATATCGGCGTTCATCAAGTCGATGCGCGGGAGCGACCCCGACGCCGCCGTCTACTGGCTCGCCCGCATGATCGATGCGGGCGAGGATCCGAAGTTCATCGCCCGGCGCATCATGATCCAGGCAGCCGAGGATATCGGCAATGCGGACCCCTGCGCCCTGCTCGTCGCCGAGGCGGCGTTCAAGTCCGCTGAGGTCATCGGCTATCCGGAGTGCCGCATCATCCTTGCCCAGGCTGCCATCTACAATGCGTTGGCGCCCAAGTCGAACGCATGCGAGGCCGCTATCGATGCGGCGCTCGAGGACGTGCGCACAAGCGGCATGCGCGAGGTCCCGTCGCACCTCCGCGACCGGCATCGCCCGGGCTCGGAGGAGTATGGGACCTACCGGTATCCACACGACTATCCAGAAGGCTGGGTGGACCAGCGATACCTCCCCGAAGGCCTGGAACGCGGGGCGTTCTGGGGCCCTTCGGGCCGTGGCTGGGAGCAGTGGCGCGCCGAGCAGTCCGCGCGCGATCGCAGCGGCCGCGCGCCTCGCTGCGATTGATGGGCACGTCGTGTCGGAACGCGCCTCGCGGTGCCGCGGGGCATGGAAGCCGGCGAGCTGGGTAGTATGATGGACAGATGTGCGCCCATCGCGGCGCCTGTCATGAACCGTCACGTTGGGAGGCACCATGGATCCCCTTCGGATCGCACTGATCGTACTCGCGCTCGTCGGCGTCTGGGCGCTCGTCGAGCTCGCACTCATGCTTAAACGCGCACGCGCCACGGTCGAGTCCCTCGATCGCACCGTATCCGACGTCAACGATGTCGTCGAGGAGGCGCGTCCGGTCATCGTGAAGCTCGATGCCGCCCTCGACGCCGTCGCGCCTGCGCTCGAGCAGATCGACCCGCTGCTCAAGCAGGGCACGGTCGCCGTGGAGGCGCTGTCCGCCGACCTGCTGGAAATCAACGGCGTGCTGCGCGACGTCTCCGCGGTCACCGGGACCGTTTCCTCCGCCTCCAACTCGGTGAGCGGTATCGCCCAGGCCGCCTCCGATAAGGTTCAGGGGTTCTTCGCCAAGCGTCATCATGAGGATGCGAAGAGCCTCTCTGATCCCGCTTCCGACGATGCTTGTCAAGGCGATGTCGCGTGCGGGGACGATGCGACTGCGGAGGAGAACGACGCCAGCAGGTACTTCGTTTACAGTGACGACCAGTCCGTTGCAACCGAAGGGGAGCACTCCCATGAGTAACGCCGATACCCCGATCGCACTTTCTGTCGTCGCCGACCCCGATCTCGCGCGCCTGGTGCGCATGACCGCCGCCAACGTCGCCATGCTCTCCTCCATGTCCGTCGACCGTGTCGAGGATATCCGCATGGCGGCCGAGGAGGCCTTCATCTACGCGTGCTCCGTTTGCCCCGGAGGGTCGCTCTCCATCGAGTTCCGCGCGAGCGCCGAGGCCGTCTCCATGGCGTTCTCGCTCGGATGCGGCAGCTTCACCGCCGAAGCCGCCGATGGCGAGGTGGCAGCATATGCGGACCTCATACTCGCCGCCGTATGCGATTCCTACGAGAAGCGCGAGAACCCCTCGGTGCTCGTCCTCGAGCTGAAGGCTGATGTGTATGACCGATAAGGCGACCGGCAAGGCTGCGTGGGACAAGGAGCGCACGCACGAGCTCTTTCGGCGCTATAAGGAAGAGGGCGACATGGACGCGCGCGAGAAGCTCGTCATGTCCCATCTCAACCTCGTTCGCTTCCTTGCCAACAAGTTCAAGAACCGCGGCGAACCCATCGACGACCTCATGCAGGTCGGTTACCTCGGGCTGCTGAAGGCTATCGACCGGTTCGACCCTTCGCGCGGGCTCGAGTTCACCACGTACGCCACGCCGACCATCATGGGCGAGATCAAGCGCCACTTTCGCGACAAGGGGTGGAGCGTCCGCGTGCCCAGAAGGCTCCAGGAGCTCTCCGCCAAGGTCAACCAGGCCACCGACGAGCTCACGACGGAGCTTCAGCGATCGCCCACCGTCGAGGAGATAGCGCAGCATCTCGATGCCACGGTTGACGAGGTCCTCGAGGCCATGGAGTCGTCTTCCGCGTACAGCTCCGTGCCCCTCGAGGCCCCCGGCTCGTCCGATTCCGACGACGCCCCCTCTGTCCTCGACCGCTATGCATCGGAGGACAGCGAGCTTGCGTTCACCGACGACCGGCTCGTCATCGAGGAGGCGCTCGCCGGCTTCTCGCCGCGCGAGCGCGAGGTGATCGAGCTCAGGTTCGTCAAGGGGATGACCCAGATCGAGATCGCCCAGAAGCTCGGCGTGTCCCAGGTCCAGGTGAGCCGCCTGCTCCGTCGGACCCTCAAGAAGATTCAAGATAAGATCGACCCTGAAGGACTGATGGCGTCAGAATGACCGATACCCAAGCTTCCACCCGTGCGGGCGCGGATGCGCGTACCGTGGCGTTCCGCGTCTGGACCGTCGTCGGCCTGATCATCATCGGCGTTGCGCTGCTCGACGTCTTCGGTGTCCTCGCGCCCGTCATCGAGTTTCTGGCGGTGGGCTCGCTCATCGCGTTCGTCGCGTCACCGATCGTGAACTCGCTCGAGCACCGTGGCGTCTCCCGAGGCATCGGATCGTTCATCGGGCTCGTTGTTGTGCTTGCGGTCATTGCCTGCATCGTCATGGTCATCGTGCCCATCTTCACCGAGCAGGTCATGGAGATCCTCACCCGGCTTCCCGGTCAGCTCCGCATGCTCGGAGACCTCGTGTCGCAGATCGCCCACGACTTCAAGGCGCTTTCCCAGGGAACCTGGGCCTCCGATATCGATGCGATGCTCTCGTCGCTCGCGGACGCCGCTTCGCGCTTCGTGACGCAGCTCGCCGGCGATGTCGGCAAGGGCATGGTTCCGTTCATCTCGCAGTTCGCGTCGCAGATCTTCGTCGTGTTTCTTGCGCTCGTGCTCGCGTACTGGCTCGCGCGCGACTATCCGGTCATCCATCGCGAGGTCGGAACCATCGTTGGGGAGGACCGCGAAACGAGCTACCGCTTCATGATCGCCATCCTTTCCAGCTCGGTCGGCGGCTACATGCGCGGCATGATCATCACGTCATTTGTCGGCGGGCTGCTCGCGTTCCTCGGGTTCGTGGTCATCGGCCATCCCTATGCGGCCCTGATGGGCGTCGTCACCGGCTTGTTCCACCTGATCCCCGTGATCGGCCCGTGGTTCTCTTCGGTCATCGCCTGCCTGCTCGCGTTCTTCACGGCGCCGATGCTCGCGCTCTGGACGCTTATCGTCACGGTCGTCGCCCAGAACGTCACCGACAACATCGTGAGCCCCAAGGTCATGCAGTCGGCCGTGCAGGTCCATCCCGCCATGAGCCTCACCGCGCTCGTCGTCGGGTCGTCGCTGATGGGGGCCCTGGGTATGGTCGTCGCCATCCCGCTGTGCGCGGCGCTCAAGGGCCTGTTCGTGTTCTATTTCGAGAAGGACACGAAGCGCCAGCTCGTCGCGTACGACGGGGCGATCTTCAAGGGTACTCCCTTCCGCAACGAGCAGGGCGAGCCCGTCCCCGCTTTCGATGCGCTCGGAGACGACCGGTTCGTCGTCGATTCGGAACTCATCGACACGGATTCCGTACCGGAGGCGACGGCCCTTCCCAAGCCCGGGCTCGATAACCCCTGGGCGCGGCTCGCGTCGCTCCAGCCGGGTGCCACGGGCGTGTTCAGGAATCCGTTCGCCCAGGATGACGCCGACGAGGCCGACCAGGACGACGGTCGCTGACGCCTGCCCCCGCCTGGATGGCCCCATATGCTCATGGTTCCCATGCGCCCTGGCCTTCAGGGCGCATGCTCGTTTATCGGTTGCGGGCCCGGTGCCGTGTGTGCGCCCGTGCTCGGGGCCTTCGGCCCGCTCGATATGTGGATTGGCGTGGCGGGATGCCTGAGCAGCGAGCTTTCAGTATAATGATATGGTTTGACCGTACCGTTCTTCCGAACCAGGAGACGCAACCGATGAGCGCTGACTATCCCACCATGACAACCGCCGAGATCCGCTCGGCCTACCTCACCTTTTTCGAAGAGAAGGGCTGCAAGCTCTATCCCAGCTCCTCCCTCGTGCCCGACGACCCCTCCCTGCTGCTCGCCAACGCGGGCATGAACCAGTTCAAGGAGTACTACCAGGGCAAGAAGACGATGAAGGAGATCGGTGCCTGCTCGTGCCAGAAGTGCGTGCGCACGAACGACATCGACATCATCGGCGCCGACGGCCGTCACGCCTCCTTCTTCGAGATGCTCGGCAACTTCGCCTTCGGCGGCGTGACCAAGGAGCAGGCCTGCGCCTGGGCGTACGAGCTGATCACCGAGGTGTTCAAGCTCCCGAAGGACCGCCTGCACTTCACGGTGTTCACCGATGACGACGAGACGCACGACGTGTGGCGCGCGCTCGGCGTCGAGGAGGACCACATCACCCGCCTGGGCGAGGACGACAACTTCTGGGCGGCCGGCCCCACCGGCCCGTGCGGCCCCTGCTCCGAGATCTACTTCGATCTTGGCGAGGATGTCGGCTGCGGCTGCGAGGACTGCGCACCGGGCTGCGACTGCGACCGCTTCCTCGAGTTCTGGAACCTCGTGTTCACGCAGTTCGACCGCCAGGAGGACGGCTCCATGCCCGAGCTGCCCCACCGCAACCTCGATACCGGCATGGGCCTCGAGCGCATGGCCGCGATCATGCAGCACAAGAGCTCCTTCTTCGACGGCGACGTCATGCAGAGCCTCATCAAGCTGGGCGAGGAGATCTCCGGCGCGACCTATGTCGACGACGACTACACCGGCGCCTCCCGCAGCCTGCGTATCATCGCGGACCACGCGCGTTCGGTCAACTTCCTCATCTCGGACGGCGTCCTCCCCGGTAACGAGGGCCGCGGCTACGTCCTCCGCCGCCTGCTGCGCCGCGCCGTGTTCCACGGCCGCCTGCTGGGCATCGAGGATGTGTTCCTCGGTCGGTTCATCGATGCCGTCAACGACGTCATGGGCGAGGCCTACCCCAACCTCATCGAGAACGCCTCGCTGGTCAAGGGTATCGTGAGCGCCGAGGAGGAGCGCTTCTCCACCACGCTCAACAACGGCCGCGTCTACCTCGACGAGCAGCTCTCCGCCCTGGCGGAGGGCGAGCAGCTTCCCGGCAAGGCTGCGTTCATGCTGCATGACACCTTCGGGTTCCCCATCGACCTCACGGTCGAGATCGCCGAGGGGGCCGGCCATGCGGTCGACATCGAGGGCTTCGACGCCGAGATGGCCGAGCAGAAGGCCCGCGCCCGCGCCGCCGCAAAGGGCGACGCCTGGGGCTCCTTCAACGACGTCTGGACCGAGCTTTCCGATGAGCTTCCCGCAACCGAGTTCATGGGCTACGACCATGAGAGCGTCGAGGGCGCGCGCGTCCTCGCCATCGTGGTCGACGGCGAGCGCGTCTCCAAGGCGGAGGACGCCCCGCGCGTCCAGGTCGTCCTCGATCGCACGCCGTTCTACGCCGAGATGGGCGGCCAGTCCGGCGACCGCGGCCTGATCGACACCGATTCCGCCCAGCTTCTCGTCGAGAACACCGTCGCCAAGGGCGGGCTCTACGTCCACGAGGGCAGGCTTTCCGGCTCCCTGTCCGAGGGCGACGCGGTCTTTGCCGGCTACGACCTTGACCGCCGCGCCCTGCTCCGCCGCAACCACACCGCGACCCACCTGCTCGACGCCGCCCTCAAGGACGTCCTGGGCGACCACGTCAACCAGGCGGGCTCCCTTGTCGCCCATGATTACCTGCGTTTCGACTTCACGCACTTCGAGGCTTTGAGCTCCGACCAGATCAAGGCCGTCGAGCGCTTGGTGAATGCGCAGATCCTGGCCGCCAAGCCCGTCGTGACCCGTGTCATGGGCATCGATGAGGCCAAGGCGTCCGGAGCCGTCGCCCTTTTCGGCGAGAAGTACGGCGACGTCGTGCGCGTCGTGTCGGTGGGCGAGGAGGACGAGCCGTTCTCCCGCGAGCTCTGCGGCGGCACGCATGCCGCCAACACGGCCGAGCTCGGTCTGTTCAAAATCGTCTCGGAGTCCTCGACCGGATCCAATATCCGCCGCATCGAGGCCGTGACCAGCACCGGCGCCATCGAGTGGCTCGAGGGGCGCGCCGCGCTCGCCGAGCAGGCGGCCGGTGCCCTCAAGTGCCGTATCGACGAGGTTCCCGCGCGCATCGCGTCCCTCCAGTCCGATCTGCGCGAAGCCAACCAGAAGCTCAAGGCCGCGCTCACCGGCGGCAGCTCCGATGCCGTCAGCTCCGCGATCGAGGGCGCCCTCGACGCCGACGGATACAAGCTCGTGCTCGCCCAGCTCTCCGGCCTCGAGGGCTCCGAGCTTCGCAACGTGTGGGACACCATCCGCCAGAAGGTCTCCGGTCCCGTCGCCTGCGTCATCGCCACGGTGACCGAGAAGGGCACGCCCGCCCTGCTCGCCGCCGCCACCGACGAGGCTGTCGCCGCCGGATTCAAGGCCGGCGACGTCATCAAGGAGATCT
>DBFEBE010000128.1:0-33836 GCA_048318985.1 Collinsella sp. | reverse complement strand
ATGGAATGCTTCTTCTGCCGCCTGAGCGATGAGGACGCCCGCGCGACGCCCGAGGCGCGGGACCGGCAGCGCGCCATCCGCTGGGTGCGGCGAGGCGAGCTCGCCGAGCTCGCGTGGATGCCGGCGGATGTCGACCTTATCGGCGCCCTTGCCGCCAGCGCCGAGGAGACGGGCGATCGGGCGCCCGATGACGGCGCGGGGGCGAACGCCGAGCGCGGCGAAGCCGGGATCCAGGCACCCAAGGCGAAGCGCTCCCCCACGGCGCGCAAGGCCGCGAAGCGATCCCGCAAGCGCACGAACGACCTGCTCGCCGGCGTGGACACCTCGACGCTCACGAGCGACGAGGTGGAGCTCGTGCGCCGGCGTGCCGCCATCAAGCGCTCGATGAAGGGCAACAAGCGCGCCGACACCAAGCCCGAGATGCTCGTCCGCCGCGCGCTGCGCGATGCGGGCCTCACCGGCTACCGGCTCCAGTGGAAGAAGGCGCCCGGCAGGCCCGACATCGCGTTTCCTGGGCGCCGCGTGGCCATCTTCGTCAACGGCTGCTTCTGGCACCGCTGCCCGCACTGCAACCCCAGCGTCCCGAAGCGCAACGTGGAGTTTTGGGAGGCGAAGTTCCGCCGCAACGTGGAGCGCGACCGGCGCGCCCTCGCGGAACTGGAAGCAATGGGCTGGACGTCTGTCGTCATCTGGGAATGTGAACTCAAACGCGACCGCATCGACGCCCGCATGGCGGAGGTCGTGCGGATCGTGCGGGACGCCGAGAGGCGCTGAGACGGGGGCGGCCCCTTGCGGGGCGAAAGCCCCCATCGCGTCGCCGCCCTCCGGACGGCGCACGGCGGGCGACTTCGCCCACAGACCGCACACGCCATACTTAGGCATACCTTAAGCTCTGCTTGCCCCCTTCGTGCCGCAGGCGGCGAGAAATGGCCTCTGACCTGCCGTGACACGCATTCATCAAAGCCTGTTAAGGGGCTCTTAAGACGCCGCCCGCCGCAAGCGGGCGCATAATGCAGTCAGCGCGACCACCACAGCAGCCATTCAGGTCGCGCGCCAGAGCGGACGAGCGAGGAGGCCGGCATGCATACATCCCAACATGCAGCAGCCGCGCGCACCACTTCGCAGCCATCTAAGCGTACGGACCTTTTCTCCTTCCCCCCGACACAGAGAACGGGCCTCCCCGTCTCACCCGCGCACCGCTCCTCCGATCAGGCGGAGAACCTACAGCATTCGTTCGAGCGGCTGTCCGAGGCGCTTGCGCCCCACAGCCGCTAGGACGAAGAGCCCTTTCGAACTCAGCGTCTTTTTCGCCCTCAACTGAGGGACAGGCACCAATTTGAGTGCCGACACCAATTTGAGTGCCCAGCTCGAAGCCGAAGCAAGGCGACGCAGAGAGGCCCGACCCCCGCCTGCACGGGAGCCGGGCCTCTCTTGTGCCGAGGACCTCAATTTGGTGCCTGTCCCCTTTCTGAGACCCTGGGGGTCCAGTCTGGGCGCACCGGAAATCACCGGGCTACGCCTTCGTCTTCATCTTCTGCTCGAAGTCAAAGTTGTTCAGGTTGTAGCTCAGCATGTCCAGATCGCTGCAGATGCCCTCGGCGAGCACCTGGAACGGCACGACCGCGCGCAGGGCGTCCACGTCGCCCGCAGCCGGTCCCCCAAGCTCGAAGGCCCGCTCGCCCGTATAGTCCCCCGTGACGTCGATCACGTACACGTGGTCGGTGAGCTCGGCCAAGGCGTCGTGGAGCTGCACCATGCGCTCATGCCCCACATCGCCCAGATCGACCAGCATGATCACATGGTCCTTGCGGATCTCGTAGGTGGGGCCGTGAACGAACTCTTCCATCTCGTAGGCGTTCGCGGCGATCCCGGTCATCTCGTTGAGCTTGAGCGCACCCTCGAGGGCGACGCCGTAACCCGCGCCGATGCCGACGCACATGATGCGGCGCGCCCGCACGAACCGGTCCATATGGCGGTCGAAGAACGTACGCGAGGCGTCAAGCAGCGGGCATGAGGCGTCGATGGCGGCGAGCAGCTCGCCATGCAGGGCTTCGGCCTCCTCCCCGTCGACCGTGCCGAGCGCACGCGCGGCGGCGATAGCGAACTCGAACAGGAATGTGCAGCTCGTGGGGAATCCCTTGGCGACGTAGTAGTCCTCCACCCCGCTGCCGTACTCGTACACGTGCTCGCACACCTCGCGGATCGGAGCGTTGCCGTTGCAGGTGAGCACGGCGACGTCCTGGCCGCACTCCCGGGCGCGGCGCACGGCCTCGATGGTGTTCGTGCTCTTGCCCGATTGCGACATGCAGAGAACAAAGGTGCCCGCCGCCTGCGCGTGATCGAACAGGATGTAGCTCATGGGCCAGGTGACGGTGACCTCGATGCCCAGCACGCGCTGCAGGTACGGCTTGGCGGCCACAGCGATGTTGTACGAGGAGCCCGATGCGACGATCAGAAGACGCGTGCGGGGACGGGCGGTGAACTGCTCCACCAAGCCGGCCACGCGGTCGGCGGCGCCCTCCGCGATCCTCCGGCACAGGTCGGGCGTGCGCTCGATGTAGGTATACATGCTTCTCACGATGTCTCCCCTCGCCTATGCGATGATTCCGAGCAGGTTGAACACGATGCCGAAGGCGAGCAGGCCGAAGATGAGCGGGATGACCTTCACCTTGCGCTTGAGCAGCTCCGCGACGCCGAGCATCGTGAGCAGCGGCAGCAGATTGGGCAGGATCTCATCGAGGACCGCCTGGACCTCAAGCGTCACCTCGTTGGCCATGTTGAACACGAGCGGTGTGGACACGCTGATCATGTCGCAGGTCATGGCGCCGATCACCATCATGCCGAGGATGCCCGCGCACAGCGAGATCTTCTCGATGATGTCGCTTTCCGCCATCATGTCGAGCACGCGATGGCCGAGCTCGTAGCCCTTGAACGTCAGGATGTAGCGGATGGCCCAGTGCGGGATGTTGAAGACGAGCAGGAACAGGATGGGGCCGAGCACGTTGCCCTGCATCGCGAACTGGCACCCGATGCCGGAGGCGACCGTCTTGACGATGCCCCACCAGAAGCTGTCGCCGATGCCGGCGAGCGGGCCCATCAGACCGGCCTTGACGTTGTTGATGCTCGCGGTGTCGAAGCCCTGCTCGACGGCGTTCTGCTCCTCCATGGAAGCGGAGATGCCCATGATGAACGTCGAGAACTCGGGGTTGGAGTTGAAGAACTCCAGATGGCGGTTGACGGCGGCGCAGCGCTCCTCGTCGGTGTCATAGAGCTTCTCGATGGCGGGGAGCATCGAACGGCACCAGCCGATGGCCTGCAGGCGCGAGTAGATGAACGGCCCCTCGAGACCGAACGACTTGAAGTAGATTGCGGACAGCTCCTTCTTCCCGAGCAGGTGCTCGCGCGCAGCGGGGAGCGCGGCAGGCTCGTCATCCAGATCGTCGAAATCATCGAGGATGTCGTCCTCGGCGGCGCCGGCGGCGGCGCGATCGTTGCCGAAGAAGAACGCGATCGCGGCCGCGGCGGCGCCCAGGATGGCGATCGCCATGGTGGGCATGCCGAGATACGAGGCGAGCGCGAAACCGATGAAGAAGAACGCCATGGTCTTGGGCGTGCGGGTGAGGTTGAACAGCATCGCGAAGCCGAGCGCGGCGAGCAGGTTGGTGCCGGTGCCGATCGCGTTCATGATGTTCTCGGGGATGGCGTTGGCGACCGCAGCGACCGTCTCGGCGCCCACGAGCAGGCTCAAGAAGACCGTCAGGAACATGAAGAGGCACGACAGGCCGAAGATCAACCAGAAGGCCCGGGTCACGCGCTGCGGGGTGTTGCGCTCGGGATGATCGAACAGCATCTTGGCGGCGACCAGGTCGTAGCCGGTGGTGGCGAGGTGCTCCAGCAGACGGAACACGATGCCGACGGGGATGGCGAGCGCGACGGCGGCCTCGGCGGACAGGCCGCCGGCGATGGCGAAGCCGGCGCCCAGGACGCCCGCGATCGTGATGTTGATGGGAATCGAGATGCCGATGCCCATCATGCCCATGGTGGCGAGCTCGAGCGTTCCACCGATGATGACGCCCTGGGACAGGTCGCCCAGCACCAGGCCGACCAGGGTGCACATCACGATGGGGCGGGTCGACTTGTTGATGCCGTCGACGTACTCGCACCAGCCGAACACGGCGATCAGACCGAGCAGCACTTCCTGAAAAATGGTCATGATCCTTCCTTTCCTGCTAACTCAAATTAGGGACAGGCACCGAATTGAGGTTCTTCTGCATACAGCTACTTCGCAAAGGTCGCGGCGCTCACCTTGGTGTCCGCGGGCACCTGCTGCGCGTACACCTCCTTGCCAGCGTCCATGACCGCCCGGATGTCGTCGAGGTCGGCGTCCGTCAGGCACACGGCGTTGGTGTAGCGCTTGGAATCGCCATGCTCGCGCAGACCGCCCAGGTTGACCGCGGCGACGTCCGCGCAACCCTCCGCAAGCACGCGGGCGTCGTGCATGGAATCGACAAGCACAAGAATCGAGTACGCCTTAGCTTTATCGGAGTTGAGAAACGCCACGGTCTTCTCCACCGTCGAGATGACCAGCTTCACGCCCGCAGGCTTGGAGAGCGCGAACGTCGCCTTGCGCGCCTTATCCGCCGCGACGACGTCGTTGGCGATGACGATGAGGTTGAGCGGGATGCTCTTCGACCATGCGTAGGCCACCTGACCGTGCAGGAGGCGATCGTCGACGCGCAGCAATTCAACCATGGAAACCCCTTTCCCGAGCATATGGTGCAGCCTGGCTGCCTTGGCTGGATTATATACATACAAATGCATGCTTTACCATTGTTTGTATATACATTGTTACCAAGATTTCTTCTGAACGGTATACTATTGCCGCTGATTGTCTATACATCAGGAGGCAGACCGTGGCACGCGAGGCAAAATACCGTCAAGTCGAATCGTTCATCAAGGACGGCATTCGCGGCGGCTCGCTCAAGGTAGGAAGCCGCATCATGACCGAAGAGCAGCTCTGCGAGCACTTCGGGTACTCGCGCATGACCATCAACAAGGCGCTGAACAGCCTCGCCGCAGAGGGCTACATCAAGCGCGTGCCCGGCAAGGGCAGCTTCGTCGCCTCGGCGCACGTCTCCAAGCCCTCCGACAGTCTCAAGAGCTTCACCGAGGACATGCGCGATATCGGCATGGTCGCCGGGTCCAAACTGCTCAGCTACGCCGTCGTCAGGGCCGAGACCGTACCCGAGGTGCAGGCCAAGCTCTCGCTGGGCGACGACGACCTCGTGCATGAGTTCTCGCGCCTCAGGACCGGCGACGGCAGGCCCATCGCCATCAGCTATAACTACGTGTCCGCGCATGTGATTCCCGCCATCGACGTCGCGTGCCTCAACCGCTCCTTCTATGCGTTCTTGGACTCGCTCGGAATAGAGCGCGAATACTGCGGCTCCGAGTTCCGGGCCGTGCTCCCCACCGACGAGCAGAAGCGCCTGCTCGAAGCGGACGATATCGCCCTGCTCTGCTCGGCCCACTGCACGTACACGCGCATAGACGGGCTCATGGTCCCGTTCGAGTACACCGAGACCTACTACAACGGCGACATCTACACCTACGTCACGCGAGACTGACGCGCCACGGGCCGCGCTACGGGCCCGCAGCGCAGAGCTCCCCGCCAACAAAAAGCCCCTCTTGGTGCATCGACGGGTTTTCCAGCCGGCATGCACCCCGCCGATCCTGCACGCGGCCATTTTGCACAAAGGTCTCCCGACAGGCGCCCCCACCCCTCAATTTAGGGACAGGCACTTTTTTGAGGGGCCAGGATTCAAGCCGAAGCAAGGCGACGCAGAGAGGCCCGACCCCCGCCTGCACGGGAGCCGGGCCTCTCTTGTACCGAGAACCTCAATTTGGTGCCTGTCCCCTTTCTGAGACTCGGCGGACGGGGCGCTACATCAGCTTCGTGGACTCCAGCTTCTCGATAATCCAGTTGTTGGCGCGGATCACCGGGCGGCGGAGCAGCAGGCCGAGAGCCAGCGAGGGCAGCAGGTACAGCGCGAGGATGCCCATCTCGATCCAGTACTCCATGCCATACGCGCCGGCCATCGCCGCATGCATGGCGTTGATGGCGTGCGTGAAGGGCAAGAACGGATAGACGCCCTGGAAGAAGTCGGCCGTCATCTCGATCGGGAACGTTCCGCCGGAGCCCGCGACCTGCATGACCAGCAGCACGACGGCGAGCGCCTTGCCGATGTCGCCGAAGCTGACCGTGAGCGTGTAGATCATCAGCGAGAAGACGACCGACGCGAGCCACGCGGTGAGCACGAACAGCATCGGGCTTTCGCACTGGATTCGGAAGAAGCAGATGTCGCCCGCGGAGACGAGCGTGGCCTGGGCGAGCGCCAGCAGCAAGAACAGACAGTAGCGGCCCAAGTACAGCTCATGCAGGCGGAAGGGCACGAGGTCGCGGCGCGTCTGCTCATCCACCGTGACCTTCATCATGGCGGCGAGCACGACACCGCCCACCCAAAGCGAGAGCACCGTGTAGAAGGGCGCCATGGCGCTTCCGTAGTTCTCGATGGGGTACACGGCCTTGCGGTCAAGCGAGACGGGGGCGGCCAGCGCGGAAGCGAGCGCCTCCGGGTCTCCGCCGATCAGCGAGCGGATGGCGGCGAGGTCGCCACTCTGGATCGCGCCGTCCAGATCGTCCTTGATGAGCTGCAGGGTGTCGGCGGCGGAAGCCAGCGTGGCCGAGGTGTCGCCGAGCGCCGTATCGATACCGGAAAGGTCGGCGGCGAGCGACCTCGACGTGCCCGCAAGCCCGTTCACGCTCGCATCGAGGTCGGCCGAGATGCCGGAGCTGGCGCTCACGATGCCATCGATCGTGCTCGCAAGCTGGTCCGCCTGGCCCTTCAGCGTTGCGTCGTAATCGCCCTTCACGCCCGAGATGGCCGCCTTCGCCTCATCCAGGCTCTTCTGGATCTCCGCACGCGAGGATTCGACGCTCGCCGTGCCGCTCGTGAGGGCGTCGGCGACCTCCTGGAGCCGCGTGGCGACGCGCGCGCTCTCCTCGGCCACGTTACCCAGGCTGTTGGCCACGAAATCGAGCTGGAAGGCGAGCTTGGAGAGACCCGCCGCCGTCGCCTTGTCGGACAGCTCGTGCAGCGCGGTCGCGGTCTCCTGCAGCTTGGCGGCCTGCGCCTCGACCTTGGCCTTGGCGTCAGCGAGCTGCGCCGTGCACACGTCCACGTGCGCGTCGGCGGCGTCGAAGGCAGCGTCCACCGAAGAGGACACCGCATCGAACCCCGCCGCGCTCTCGGAGAGCGCCGACTCGATATCCGCCTTGGCGCCCGAAAGCGCGCCCGAGATGTCGGCGACGCCGTTCTTTGCGTCGGCAAGCATGGCCGCCGCGCTATCGGAAGTGGTCCCGGTCTGCCCCAGCAGGTCGGAAGCGGACGTGAGCGTCTTCGAGGTCGACGAGGTAAGCCCCCCGAGCGAGCCGACCTCATCGGCGGCCGCGCGCAGGTCCGTGATGTTCTCGTCGAGCGAGGTGCTCAGGTTCGAAACGTAGTTGAGCACCTCGTCGCTGTTCATATAGTCGAGCAGGCCCGCGGTCACCGCGAGGCCGATGTCGTCCACCGTGGAGGTGAAGGTCTCGTCGATCTGCTTGCGCACGGTGCTCGCGCCCTTGTCGGTGACGCGCGGGGCGATGGCGCTCGCCTTCTGGTTCTCGTAGTAGACGATCTCGGAATGCTCGACCTTCGACGAGAAGAGCGTCATCATGTCCGCCGAGAAGTCCTCCGGAATCACCACGGCCGCATAGTACGCGCCCGACTTGACGCCCTCGATCGCGTCGTCCTCGCTCATGAACTCCCAGCCGAGCTGGTCGTTCTCGCGCAAGGCCGCCGTGACGGACTCGCCGATGTTCACCTTGATGGGAATGAGGTCGCTCTCGTAGCCCGCGTCCTCGTTGGCGACGGCGACCTTGAGGTTGCCGGTGCTTCCGTACGGGTCCCAGCTGCCCGCGATGTTGAACCACGCGTACAGCACGGACACGATGACGAGTCCCACGACCACGATGAGGCCGATCACGCTGTGCCCGATGCGCGACAGGTCGCGCTTGAAGATCTCGATGATGTTTCTCATCTAGGCCTCACCACCCTTCCCGGATTCCGCATCTCGCTTAACATGCGCCCCTCGCGCGGGCCGTGCGGCAGGACCGCCTTCCCGCTCGCCGTCAAGGGAGGGGTCGGTGCCGCCGGCTGCATGGGCGCCGAGGACGGAGGGGTCCAGGGGCGCCGTCGCCGCGGCGTCGGAGCGCTCGGACGACGGGCCGGCAGGCCCCGCCTCCGCACCGGAACTCATCTGCCCGCCGAGCAGCCGGCGCCCAACAGCCGTATGCTCGCGGATCTCCTCGCGCAGGCCCTCGTCGGACAGCGACGCGAGCCGCATCTGGACGTTCAGGCTCTCGCGGATGTACTCGACGACGATCATGTAGGCGTCGGCGAGCACGATCGAGGCGATCCACAGCGCGAGCATGACGATTTTTCCGTCGATCGTGAGGTCGAGCATCGCCGTGAGGATGAACAGCACGACGGGCAGGCCGAAGACGAGGCAGAAGCCGAGCTTGATGAGATAGGGGTACCGGTGCTCGAAGCGCGCGGCCCGCGCGAGCAGCTGCTCGCGGAAATCGGCGACGTCGAGCATGGCGCGCAGGGCGTAGCGCAGCGAGAAGCGCTCGCGCGGCAGGTCGTTCTCCTCGCAGATCATCACGCCGGTTGAGGCGAGCTGGCGGTCGAACAGGAGGTTGAGGTTGAGCAGCGCCGGACGGAGCCACACGCCGATAAGCAGCGCCACCGCGAGGAATGCGCCCAAGACGGCCAGGTTGCCCAGATACGCCATCCCGTACATGCCGCCGATCGTCTCGCGCATGGCGTTGATGCCGTACGTGAACGGCAGGAACGGATGGATCGCCTGGTAGAACCCGGGCATCATCTCGATGGGGTACATGCCGGAGGAACCGGGGATCTGCACGATGACGAGCACGACCGCGAGCGCCTTGCCGATATGCTTGAAGGCGATGGCGAGCGCGTAGATGATATTTACGTACACGAACGAGGTCAGCACGCCGGCGAGGACGAACAGCATCGGCTGCAGGCACTGCACGCCCAGGACCAGGTCGCCGACGCACACGATGACGGCCTGGACGAATCCGAGCGCGACCAGCAGCATCCAGCGGCCGAAATACCCTTGCGTCGCGGTGAAGGCGCCCACGCCCTCGGTGTCCACCTCGAGCTTCAAGATCGCGATCAGCACGAACCCGCCGACCCACAGGGCAAGGTTGGTGTAGAACGGGGCGACGCCCGACCCGTAGTTGGATACGGGGTAGACCGCCTTGGTGGTGAGCTTCACCGGCGAGGACATGAAGTCCGCCGCCTCCGCGGGCGTGATGCCGAGCGCTTCGGCAAGCTGGTCCATGGATTCTGAAGCACCGAGCGCAGCGATGTCGGTGGATGCCGCCGAGAGCTTCTCCCCCATCTTCTCGAGTGCCGCATCCATGTGCTCGAGCGAGGTGGTCGCCTGGTCGAGCGTGGCGGAAAGCTGGTCGAGCATGCCGCGTGCCTGGGCGATGGTGGGCTCGAGGCCCGCCACCACGGCCTGCAGGTCGCCCGAGACGTCGGAGAAGGCGTCGAGCCCGCTCGAGAGCTGGGGCAGCGTGGTCGAGTTGAGCGTGGACTGCATGCGGTTCACCGCGCCCACCCCGTCCTGGACCGCGGCGTCGATCGCCTCGGCGGCCGCGCTGGCCGCGCTGCCGTCGTTCTCGAGCGCCTCGCTCTGGGCGAACAGGCCGTCGCGCAGGCCCGTGAGCTCGGTGTTGAGCGCCGTGAGCTCGTCGATGATCGCCTGGACCCCGGCGAGGTCGCCGGAACCCGGGGCGTTTTGCAGCCGCTCGATCGCGGCGTTGTTGTGATCGATCAGGTCGTCGATGTTCTTACCGGAAATATAGATGCTCGTGCTCACCGAGGAAAGCGTGCCCGAGATCTTGCCGACTGCGGCGTTGGCCTTGGAAGATGCGCTGCCGAGGGCGGCCGTGCCGTCGGACAGCGCGGTGTTGAGGGACGCGGTGAAGTCGCGGGCCGTCTGGCGCGTGGACGCGAGCAGCTCGTCGCCCTGCTGGAGAGCCTGGGTGAGCGAGGGCGTCTGCTCGGAAAGGCCCGCGAGCGCCTTGTCGGCGGACGCGATGGCGCCCTTGGCATCGGAAATCGTCCCGGCAAGGTCTCCCATCGTGGAACGGACGTCCGCGACCGCGCGCGATGCCGCGCCGACGGTGCCCACCAGGCTCGCCGACGCCTCGTCGCCCGAGGCGGTGAGGCTCGCGTCGGCGTCGTGGGCGAGTTGGACGAAGGTCTCGGCCACCGTGGCGACGAACGTGTCGTTCACCTGCTCCTCGATGGTCTCCGCGCCGGTGTCGGTCACCTTCGGGGCGATGGCGTTCTTCTTCTCGTTGACGTAGTAGGTGATCTTGGGCTCGGTAAAGGTGCCCGTGAGCATGCTCGTGAGGTCACGCGAGAAATCCTTGGGGATGATGATCGCCGCGTAGTAGTCGCCCCGCTCGACGCCCTCGTGTGCCTCGTCGGCGTCGACGAAGGTCCAACCGAGGTCATCGTTCTCGCGCAGCTTCTCGATGACCTCGTCGCCGGCGTTGAGCTCGCCGGTGAGGTCGTTTTCCGTGCCGCGATCGTTGCTGGCCACGGCGATCTTGATGTTGCCCGTATTGGCGTACGGATCCCAGTTGGCAACGATGTTGTACCAGGCGTACAGCGACGGGATGATGCACACGCCGATCGTGATGACGATCGCCACCGGGTTGTGCAGCAGCCGCTTGAGGTCGCGCTTGAAAATCTGGAATGCCTTGTTCACGCCGATCCACCCATTCGTTCCACGCGGAAGAGCTCGTAATCCCATTGTAGACAGGCGCGAGGCGGCTTTTGCGCACGCCCCCGTCCGTGCGAGGAAGAAATATACCCCGTTAGATACTTATTGAACAGATGTGCGTTAACTCTTTTCATAGTGAGCACATTTTCAGGGCCACGAAGCGCGTGATCAACCCGCGCTCAGCGGTGGGAACAAACGCCGGCCTGAGGCGCGAGCCGCGAGCTCGCGCTCGCCGCCGCGAAGAGCACGCTCCCGCGGTCCACGCCTCAATTTAGGAACAGTCCCGTTGGGATTGCGGTCACATTCGATCAACTCCGAATAATCCGTGCTCCTCACCTGGACCGGGCCTCGGGCCGGGTGCCCCTCGGCCATGAAACGGCGCCGGGAAGGCACGGGGACGGTCGAGACTGGCACAAAATGCGCTCGAGTCGGTACTCGGTGCCGGCATACAGGGGGACATCCGGTTGAAGACCGCCCCAGCCAACACCAGTTCGGGGACATCCGTATCGGTATCTCAGCTCCAGCACCGCCTCGCAACGCCCGGAATCACCCTCCCGGAAGCCATCCCCCCTCGAACACCCCGGCAGCACGCCGCGGCGATACCGACTCGACGGCATTTTGTGCCACCTTCGTCGACCGGCGGCGGACGCAGCGAATAACCGATGCATAATTCATGCTCCAAAGCGCGTACTTGATGCATATCGCCGATCGCTCGGGAAGCGGTGGCCGTCCGAGCGGCACCGAGGCGGCGCACTCCGGCTGCGCGGCAGCCTGCAGCGAAAACAAGGCTAACCGCAACCCGGAGATGGGCCCGCTGGAATGCACGACGACGAAGGCCGACCCCCGCGGGCCGGCCTTCGCCAATTCGAACTCTGTTTGGGCCTCAATTAAAGGCTTGTCCCCAAATCGAGGCGGGGCGCGTTACGCCAGGCGGGCGAACTTGCGCTTGCCGACCTGCAGCACGGTGCCACTCTTGAGCAACGCGGCGTCGATGTTGTAGCTCTTGGGCGCCACGGCCTCGCCGTCGATTTTGACGCCGCCGCCGTCGATCAGGCGCCGCGCCTCGCCGGCAGACGGAGCCAGGCCGGCGTCCTTCAGCAGGCCGGCCAGGTACACGGTGCCGTCCTCGCCCGGGGTGAGATCGAGCGAAACCTCGGCGATGTCCTCGGGTAGCTGGTTCTCCTTGAAGACGCGGTCGAACTCGGCCTCGGCGGCCACGGCGTCCTCGGCGGTGTGGTACGTGGTGATGAGGTCGCGGGCCAGGGCGCGCTTGAGCTGATAGGGGTCGCCCGTGCCGTCGGCGAGCGACGCCTCGATCGCGTCGACCTCGTCGGGGGTCTTGGAGCTCGCCAGGCGGTAGTACTTGGCGATCATCTCGTCGGGGATCGACATGGTCTTGCCGAACATGTCCGCCGGCTCATCGGTGAGGCCGATGTAGTTGCCGTAGGACTTGGACATCTTGCGGGTGCCGTCGGTGCCCTCGAGCAGCGGCATGGTGAGCGCGATCTGCGGCTCCATGCCCATCTTCTCCATGAGCTCGCGGCCGGCGAGCAGGTTGAAGAGCTGGTCGGTGCCGCCCATCTCCACGTCGGCCTCGATCTTCACGGAGTCGTAGGCCTGCATCACGGGGTACAGGAACTCGTGCAGCGCGATGGGGGTCTGGGACTGGTAGCGCTTGGTGAAGTCGTCGCGCTCGAGGATGCGGGCGACGGTGAACTTGGAGGCGATGGAGAGGAGCTCCTTCAGGCCCATGGGGAACATCCAGTCGCCGTTGTGGACGATGGTGGTCTTCTCGGGGTCGAGGATCTTCATGGCCTGGGAGACGTAGGTCTCGGCGTTGGCCTCCACCTGCTCCTGGGAGAGCTGCGGGCGCGTGGTGTTCTTGCCGGACGGGTCGCCGATGGTGGCGGTGCCGTTGCCGATGATGAGGGTCACGCGATGGCCCAGGTCCTGGAACTGGCGCATCTTGCGCAGCGGCACGGCGTGGCCGAGATGGAGGTCGGGGCTCGTGGGGTCGACGCCGAGCTTGATGTTGAGCGGCGTGCCCTTCTCGAGCTTCTTGCGCAGGTCGGCCTCGGGGACGATCTTGGCGGCGCCCGACGTGATGATGCGCATCTGCTCATCGACTGGCAGCATATCGGTCTCCTTAACGATTCGGTAGCGCCCTCGCCGTGCTGAGCCGCGCTCGCGCGCCGCAGGCGGTGCTTGACAGTGATACAACCGCATAAGTGTACCTGTTTTCAGGTGCGTTCGGTAGCCCTTTGAGCGGATGGCGAAGCCGGGCGAACATGACGTGAGGCGGACGTCCGCGAAGGCGATGCCGTTCGCGATGCGCCTGCGCGGGGCGAGACGGGCCGGAAGCGAGCCGCAGCGGCCGCCCGCAGCGGAGCGATGGGCTCCCAAGCACGGCGGCGCGCGCAAACGCGGACGTCGCAACAGGCCCTATCCCCGCAGCCGCGCAAGGATGCCGGCGATCCCTATCCCCGCGGGCCCGCGCAGGCGATCGTCCAGCGCCGCGGGTCGGCGTCGCCGAGCGGGCAGCCCGCGCAATCGCGCTCGAAGCAGGTGCGGCGGGCGGTCGGGGCGCCGGCAAGCGAGGAGATGAGCGCACGGTCGGCAGGCAGACCCTCCATCTGCGCGATCGCCATGTCGGCTATCTGGCGCATGCCGAGCGCCGAAGGGTGACAGGCGTCCACCGCGCCGTAGGCGACGCCGAACGCCGCGATGTCGGCGACATGGGCGCCGGCGGGGGCGGCGGCATGCGCGATCGCGCGGTTGTACGCGTCGAGCTCGATGCCGCGGATGCTGTACTTGTAGCAGGATTCCGCAGGGCTGGGCGAGGTTGCCGGAGAGAGCGTGAGGCACCAGATGTCCGCCTGCGGAGCGAGCGCGCGCACGCGGGAGAGCATGGAGGCGTAGGCGCGCCCGAAGCGGTCGAGCGCCTCGGGCCCCACCGCCATGGCGACCTCGCGCGGGCCGGGCAGGTCCTCGGGGCGGGCGGAAGCCGAAAGGCTCTCCCCCATCACCTGGTTGCGCCCGCCGCCCCAGCCGTAATCGTTGATGCCCATGAAGACGAGCACGACGTCCGGCAGCTCGCCGTCCGCGCCCGCGAGCGCGGCGACGCGCTCGGGGCTGTCGCCGGCGGGAAAGCCGAAGCCCTCAACCACCGATCCCGAGAACGCCGCGTTGGCGACCAGATGGCCGCCGAAGTGGTCGATCACCTGGCCCCACCAGGTGTGGGCGGGCTCGGTGACGCCGTCCACATGGACCTCGCCCTCGTAGTGCGTGCGCCATCCCGGCGGCGTTGCGCCCGCGAGCGTGCTGATGGAATCGCCCAGGATGGAGAATCCGCTGTCGGGGCGGATGCTGTGCGCGGGAGCCGAGCTCCCCTGCTGCGTGCTGACCATTGCTATGCCTGCCGTTTCCCCGTCGTGGTTGCGTCCTCGAGCATCATAGCCGGAGCACAGAAGCGGAGGCGGCGTGATGCGGCGAACAGTCTTAAGTTGCGGCCGCGCGGCGCATTGCCCCGCCAGACTGCCAGCGCTGAGCGCCGCAGCCGCACGGTTCGAGCCGAACGGCTCAAAGCCATCGTCATGCCGAGGCCCGTCAATGCGGTTCTCCAACCTTTCCCATCGATTCCCGATTTCGCCGAGTACACCGGCGGTTATCCCGGAAAGGTCGCAGGTCAGCAAGCAGCATTGCCCCGTATGCATTCGCCCCTTTCGATACGGAAGCGCGAAGTGGGCATAACCGAGCTCGGTGAAACGCACGCAAGGTCAATCTTCGAAACAGATCCGGCTGCAACCGATATTGCGGATACCATCCAGGCAAGAAGATATCACGGTGGCTCAACGCCAGCCCAAGAACCACCCGCAATACACGAGCTCATACAAATCAATAGATGTAACTCGATTGGTTACATGATAATATATAACAAACAATTTGATGTAACGTGATTGGTTACAATATGGAGATACTCTACGCCACGAGCAAGATCGAGGAACTATGTACCGACGAAAAGAAATGTAAAAGAATGAGGCCCGACATTGCTAAAGGTATAAAGCTTAGACACAACGCGCTGGAGATAGCCAGGACTATAGATGACCTTACGTCCTTGGATCCCGGTGGAAGATGGCATCAACTCCACGGCAATCGAAAGAACCAATGGGCAGGAAAGCTAACGAAGAACTATCGAATCATCATCGAACCAATTAACGGCCGTATGAAAATCACAGAGATTGAAACGATAGCAGACGACAAGACATCGGTAAAAGTTGTATCTATCGAAGACTATCACTAAGCATAAAAGGGAGCACAATCATGAGAACGAACTACGCTGTTGCACCCGGTATGTATCTACAAGAATGGCTTAACGACGAGCAAATAACGCAGCAGGCCCTCGCCGACCGACTTGGGATTTCCCGTAAGACCGTTAATGGAATCTTGAAAGGTACCCAACCAATCTCTCAGGACTCCGCGATTAAGCTCGAAAGAGTCACCTCCATCCCCAGGGATAGCTGGATTCGCTTTGAAGCGAAATACCGCGAGGATTTGGCGCGTCTCGAAGACGAGAAGGACATGGCAAGCTTTGTGGATATCATCACTCCGGAACTAGGAAAGTTCCTAAGAGAAGCAAGACTTACTGCTGCAACCAGGAGAAACCCGGGAAGACTCGTCTCGGATTTTTTGAACGCTGTTGGCTACGGCAGCATCGAAGCCTACGAAAAAGGCGTCAACCGCATGCTCTCTTCCGTCGCAACGCTAAGAGAATCCGGGAAGTCCGTAGACCCTGCAAGCATGATGGCCTGGGTCTCCTTGGGTGAAAAAGCCGAGCCATCAGCGATCGATGGGGTTGCGGCCTACGATGAAACCCTGCTTAAGGCAGCCTTGCCTTCACTTAGGCAACGCGTATCCACAACAGACGATACCACGCTCATAGATGTCGCACGCCAACTTGAACAATGTGGCGTTATTCTTCAATTCATTCCGGCGCCAGATAAATTCCCGCTTCACGGAATAACGCGCTGGACCAGAAACGGAAACCCCGTAATTCAGATGACGGGCAGACGCAGGAAGGACGGTTTTATCATCTGGACCTTGTTCCATGAAATCGGCCATATTCTACATGACGACAACACTGGTATGACTCTCAGTTTTATCGATGAAAAACAAGGTTCGAAGAGCAAGTCCGAAAAATGCGCCAACGACTTCGCCCACAAGGTGCTCATGGGGGCGGAAGGGCTGTCGCCGTATCGTGATTGCAAGTCCTCAGCAGCAATCCGAAGCATTGCCCAGGACAGAGGCACCTGCCCGGGAGTCGTAGTAAATCTGATGCACCGGAAGCGTATGCTCGACTACACAAGGTGCAATGACCTGCTGAAGGATATGACGATCCCTTTCAAGATCTGACATAGCCAAGATAAGCGCAGCATTTGGGGTTACGCCTTATGCAAACGTAGCGCGTCCAACAAATTGCATCGCCCATCTTGAACGTGTCATCGAAATAAGTCGCGGCTCAACCCTCCAGCGATAGGTGCCTGAGCCCACAGCGCGCAACCTGCAAGCGTTAGATACACAGAAGGGGCATCTCGAATGACATGCTTCGATATCGCAGACTTAACGATTCAGGCCATCGCAGCCCTCGCGACGGTTTTGGCGGTATGCGTTGCGCTTTACGACTCCAGGCAAGCAAAACGCATGCATGACGAAGACCTCAAAAGGAGCCAGGCGACAAAAGTCTCGTGTTGGTTCGAAGAAGCCGAGAGCTGCGAGCAAACGCCGCAAGATAACCGCTATGTCTGGAAGAACGTCGTGCTGCAGAACGGAAGCAATGCCCCTGTCTACAATGTCATCGTGACCTGCGTTGGCGTTCAAGGGGCCGGCCCCAGCACCAAAGGGGAAGACAACGGCCTAGATTACCCGTACCGCCGCTGCATTGGAACCCTGCCTCCCGGCCGATGGCGTCAATGGCTCCCCACCGGGGGCGGAGGCATGCATGTCGTACTCGCACCGGAGGTAGCCTTCACGGATGCCCGAGGAGCATCGTGGGTCAGGCGTGGCAACGGAACCCTAGAGGAGATCAAGCGATCACTCTTACCTCAAGCGCTCTACAAAATCGCTAACCCCGTGGAATGGTCGGGCTGCCGAAAGGAGAATCGCTCGGCCAGCTCCGAATAGCGTTGGCTAGAAATTCAGCTAAACACTCACTTCCGCCGAGCGGGACAATCCGGCGCATCGAATCGATCGCCCATACACTTGAACATAAACCGAGGAGCATCGAATGAGCAGCAGTTGCTTGGTAACATACAGCGTTCTCAGCTACGACGGCAGTGACTACTATGAATGCGGTCGCTATGGCGGTGTCGGCGCATGCGTGCTCCCCGCACTGGAATTCGCGCACCACGCCGGTATTTCACTCGATGATGCGATGGACGTTTTGATGAATAGGTCCATGGGCGAGTTCCTCATGTTAGCGTCGGGCTAATTTGACCCCATCCAGTCAGGCGATAATCGCCAATCCCAGTCAGCCGACTTTAGCCAATGCGCCGGCAACCGGTTTCCTAACTTATGTTCTCGCTACACTCCCCTGGGCTGCATGCCCCTCACCTTGGTGGCCTGCGGGACGGCCTCGACGGAGTAGGTGTCCAGCTCGCGCCCGCGGTAGCTCGGGCCGCGCATCATGAAGACGGAGTCCTTGTCGAACACCCTGTCGAGCACGCACAGCAGCGCGTCGTCGCCCGTGAAGAACTCGTCCCAGGCGCTCGGCGCCACGTTGCTGGTCAGTATCATGGTGTTGGGCCCTTCCTTCTCATATCGGCGGTCGATCACATCGAAGAAGAGGCCCGTGCACGCCCTGTCGAAGGTGCACCTGCCCACCTCGTCCACGATCAGGCAGGTCGGCTTGACCAGCGTCGCGACGACGCGCGAGGCGCTCCCGCGCTCCGTCGCCCTCTGGAACCTGTCCCTGAGCTCGCTCGCCTTCACGTAGTAGGTCTTCAGGCCGCGCATGCAGCACTCCCGGCCGTACGCCTGGGCCAGGTGGGTCTTGCCTATGCCGCCCGGGCCTATGAACGCGACGTTGCGGTGCGCGTAAAGGTCGGCGAGCGCGGGAAGCTTCGCCAGCGCCGACGCGTCGCGGCCCTGTATCCTCGAGAAGTCGAATCCGTCGAAGGCCTTGGGCTCCCTCCTCGGCAGCCGGCTCAGCCTGAGCAGCGTCTCTATCGACGCCTGCCTCCTCTTCTCCGCGAGATAGTCGAACGTGACGGCGAGCGCGCCGACCTCCGCGTCGCCCATGTCGTGGTCGGACGCCAGCGTCGCGGGCTCGGAGGCCGCGAGGGCGATTCCGAGCCTGGCGGCCGCCTCGCTGGCGAGCTCGTAGGGGCTCTTCGCGGCGTTTCCCGTCACGCCCGCCTCCCGAAGTCGAACTTGGCGAACGCGGGCTTGCCGGGCGCGAGCTCGACCTGCGAGATTGACGTGGTGACGGGCTGGCTGGGAAGCTCCTCGGGCTGCGCGTCGGCCCACTGTCCCTCGCACCAGCTGTCGCGCCGGTCCCAGGTCACGGCGTGCACGGCCAGCTCCAGGGCCAGGTCGTCGCTGTATATGTGCAGGTAGCCACCCTCGCGGCTCACGCGGCAGTCCCGCCGCTCGTACCAGTATGAGACCCCGGACCCCCGGCCCTCGTAGCTGACGAATCCGTCGAAGGCGATCCTGCGGCTGGGGCGCAGCCAGAGCGCGACCTCGTCGGTCACCTCGAGCGGGCGCGCCGCCGGGAGGCAGGCGGACGCGTGCTCCTCGGACGGCACGCAGGCCACAGTGCGCCTCCACCTGCCGGCCTGCTCCGCGCACCACAGCAGCGCCTCCTCGTTGAGCGTGGTGATGTCGGTGAAGTCGCGGCCGGCGAGGAAGCTGCCCTTCACGAAGCGGATCAGCCGCTCGACCTTGCCCTTGGTGAAGGGGTGGCGCGGCCTGCAGAGCCTGGTGCGGAAGCCGACGCACCCCATGAAGGCGGCGTAGTCGCGCTGCCAGACGGGCCTGCCGCCGAGGTCGCGCCCGGTCACGACCGACTTCATGTTGTCCGTGAGCACCTCGTCGGGGACGCCCATGGCCATGAAGACGTGGAGCATCCCTATGAGCAGGTTCTCCTGCCGCGCGTTGGGGAAGAACTCCACGTAGAAGCTGCCGCAGTGGTGGCAGACCATCGCGAAGCACGCGATCCTGTACTCCGTGCCGCCCGGGCCGGCGACCGTGACGAAGCCCCAGTCCACCTGATACGCCTCGCCGGGCCCCGTCCTGAACCTCTGGCCGCGGCTCCCCTGCGGCGCCACGGTCCTCCGCTTTGCGGGGACGAGGTCCCTGTGGCCGGATATGTACACCTTCACGGCGGTGAGGCCGCCCCCGTAGCCCTGGCCGAGCAGCCGCCCGTAGATCACCTGCGAATTGGTGACTCCCTTGCGGAGCAGGTCGTCGACGAGCGCGGTGTGCCCCGTGAGCACCGTCACCTCGGCCCTCCGGCCGCTGTTGCCGTGCGGGAGCGCCCTGAAGCCGTGCTTCCTGATCGTCCTGGCCTTCGACCTCGTGAGGCCCGTCCTGCGGCAGAACTCCGCCAGGTTGCACGCCTGGGGGGTCGAACCCGTCGCCCGCCTCGGCGGCCATCTCATCCAAGGCCTTGTCTATAATCTCCTGTAGGTCATCGCGTCTCTCGTTCACCTCTATAGTCCTCCTAACGCCGGCGCATTGGCAACACCAGCTTAGGGGTCGTGAGGGGGCGCGATGGCCGTTTTTCGTTGACCGGGATTGGCTAAATTGTTTCGACTATTTGTGGGGCTAAAGTCGCCCGACGCTAACAACACCTGAGTGGAGCTCCATCTAAGCCGGCTGAGTTTCGGACGAATACTCCCAACCCCACCACCAAAACACGAACGGAGTTGTCTCAATGGGGTAAATACCCACTTTTTGATTAACGCCCGCTGTTCCCGGGAAGAAATGAATCACTCGTGTCCAAATGAATAGGAGACAAAATGTTGCAACGAACCAACTACAATCCTAGCGACGATGAGCTTCTTGAGCTCATATCGAGTAACTCGCTTAATCGTAATCAGGATATAGCAGACATGCTGCGCCTGCTGATGAATATAGATAAAGGACTGTCCATCTTTCTCGATGGGGATTGGGGATCTGGTAAAACGTATTTCGTCAGATCTCTTAAAATCGTCATTGATAACCTCAATACCTGCCCAGACGTGCTGCCAGCAGGAATTAACATGATTGCCAGCAATGCATTCAAAGGCAATACCTCGTGGCATTGTGACTATCTACCTGTTTACTACAACGCCTGGAGCTGTGACTACTGGGGCGATCCCTTGGCGTCAATTGCATGCACGCTCGCAGCGGAAGCCGACGAGGTTCGCCTCGAGAGCGAGCCGTCGGACAACAAGGTGATAAAGACGGCGCTCAAGGCCCTTATGGAACTAACATTCAATTGCTGCATCCCTGGACTCGGCTCTGCAATCGATAAGACGGTGCAGGCCATGGAAGCGGAGGACCTACTCGACGCATTCAAAAAGCGGTCGAGCTTACGCAACGCAGTTGCCGAAGCGGTGAATCTCGTCCTAAAAGAACGCGCAGACAAATTGCTCCTCATTGTCGACGAGCTCGACAGATGTGAGCCAAGATTCGCCTGCAAGCTCTTGGAGGAGCTCAAGACGTTGTTTGATCTGGATAACGTCGTTGTACTGTATTCCCTCAACACTGAACAGCTTGCACACGTAATCGAAGGACAATATGGTGCGGGCTTTAACGGCAGCCGTTATCTATCCAAGTTCTACGACATTACGGTCCCAATCCGCACGGTAGATATGGACGATTATCTGGCACATAGGGAGATGAATCCAAGCTACCAATCAAGTTTGGTCATCAAATCAATTGTTGAGGCACACGAAATGTCGCTACGGGAAACGAATCGTCTCATCGACATATGTAAGCCGAATTTGGCTCGCCTCGACGATGCACACAACACGAACGAGGCTGTCTTTCGCGTCAGCTTTATGGACACCGTTGTGGCTGGGATACGGGTGTCCAATCCAGCTGCCTACGATCGACTCATAAACAAAGGAGACTACTCTGTTTTCACTACGGAAGTGAAAGGGTCGAAAGACATTAAGAACTGCTTTGTGGAGACCTTTGGCCGCTGCATCAAGCCTGACGACTATCGTAGCATGGTCGATGACGAGAACCGCATCGATGAGTTCATTGACGCGGTTGCCGCCCTACGATGGACTAATCAATTTGACAAGAAGAATACAGCATACAAAACGATCGATGAGGTGGAGAACGGCTGCTTGATACCCATGATAGAAAGAGAGTGAGCGCTGCACCTAGCTAGTATTGGCAACACAGCGCGCCCATCCAATAAAGCCTGATCAAAGCAGGTGTCGCTCGCATGGTCCCACCAAAACACAAGCCGCCTCCGGATGGCCCGCCTCCGGTCACCCCCAACCGAAGGCAAGTCGTCCGAAGGCGGTAGCACGCAACATCTAGCCCGTGAAATTGCCAGCGCTTCCCCCGCACCATTTTGTCTACGATACCCGTGTAGAACTGGATGACCTTCACAACCTTTGTGGACACGTTCTCGGCGGCGTAGTAGGGGACAAACACTTGGGTAGCAACCCTCTCCGTTCAGTGCCACGGCGGCGCACACGGCGTCCAACGGGCCGCGCTCGTCGCTGCCGGCGAGCGTGAAGCACATCTTATCGAGTGCCTCGGAGCGTCAGGCTGAGATGCGGACGACGCGGTGAGCGGGGGGCGGTATCACATTCCCCGCGTGTGGGTCTGGTATCAGCATGAAGCGTCGACCAGTATCGGCTTAATGGACTCAAGCGTCCTTGCCTCTCCCCACACTTCCTCAAAAACAACTTAGAACCACCTGTCACTGGATGGAAAACGATCAGCAGGATCTCCTTGAGTGCTGGAACAATCTGACCGATGGCATCCGAATGAATATCGATGTGCGTAGAGACGAATCGAGGATCATCTATGCACGCTGATGCCATTTTGGGGCGATGTCGATCAAGACGCAGAGCCGAGCCGACTGCTCCCATGAAATTTCGCCATCCGATGGCGGTAAACTCGACGTTCCGAGCGTAATTTAGATTGCCATCAGCCATTCCGGCAGCCGTCAAATGGATCGCTTAATCTCGTGCAATAAAAAAGCAACACTCTTGGTGACAACATCGCCCTTAAAGCCTCCGAAGAGCTTTTGCATAGCGCCGTTGCCCCCGCATGAACACGATCAGAAATCAGCAGACCATCTTTTCGACCGCTCGAACGATATCGGAATCGAATCCAAAGTCGAACTTTCGTGCGAACATCATCCTTGAATCCCTGATTAAATCGAGGTCATCTATAGAGAAAACACGCGGGGATTCACCCTCACCCCATTTTATCAGGCGCATGATGCCGTCAGCATTGCCCTCACCGGGCATCCGGTAGAAATCGAACTGCTTGTCCGCATTCCAAGCGAAGGTCTGTAAAAACAGTTCGTTGCCGCACATGGAATCCCAGAAAACTGACCGTATCGAGAAGGCGCTCTCGACAATATAGCGCGCGAGACCATCGGTGATTGAAAACCAGTTGTCTCCTTTCATTAGCTTAAGACCATTGACAGGATTCCTGAGGCACTGCAGGAGCCTCGACAAAATGCCGTCCGCTTTTCGTAATGTAACTTGAGACTTACTCTTTCCGAAGTTGCTCCAGATAACGTGACCGCCGATTCTTCTCCTATAGCATCTTTTATGGTTTTCGAAGCGAATGAACTCCTTACCCCCGCAGGAGTCAAAGAACAAGTGGACCTGGTCTTGGCTCTTGATGGGAAGGTCTTGTCCGCTCAAGAGGTGGTAGTAAGAGTAATGCCCCCTAGCAACGGCGGCGCCGAGCAAACCGAGCTCACAGGCGATCTGCGAGTATCCCCCCCATGTAACGCTGATACGGGGGACGGAAATGATTCCTGCCATGCTAACAGAGGCCAGCATGCTGTCTTCATCCCATCCAGTGTTCTTGGCGTCCATATGGATGAAAATGTCATTTCGAGGATCATCGAGAGTGCGCAAAAGCGTGCGAAGGGTCTCATCATCCTTATGCGCCATGATGAGAAACGCATGCTTTCCCCCAGCAAAATCATATTCGTCCTTAGCCATATTCACCGTTCTCAAATCCTACATACAAAGCGTCCAGATTGGAGCGAATCCCCGTACGGACCATCTATCCTTCAAATAGTTGCGGAGGCGGTCAATCTCAAGTCGACCGCGAGCCAAGCATGAGGTCCCTCACCACCCCGAGCACCCGACGCTTGACCGCTCCGAGCTTGGCGCGAACCCTCTGGGCAAGCGGGGCCCTGAAGTCGTACCTGCGCATCATCTCCTCTATGTCCATTCCGCCCTCAAGGTCGCGCATGAACTCGCCGCGCTTCGCGTAGGGGGCGACAGGCGAAACCAGGCTCGGGTTTCCGGGCAAGACCCTCTCGAGGGAGGACTCTCCGCTCTCGACGCAAGGACCCACCGCCTCGAGCGCGGCAGCGCCCTTCGGCGTGTTGCAGATGACGGCGGACACGCCGCCCTCGTAGTCGACCTCGGGGTGCGCCGACTGGATGCCCCAGAAGTCGCCCAGCGTGATGTCCGACCCGCACGAGCGCTTCGCCGGGCAGGCATAACACGAAGGTCTAAGGCAGGCGTTGGCGAGAAAGGCCTTCATGTACCAATCTTTGCCGAACACGCAGCTGTCCGGCTCCGGCGCGGGCGAAGCCGACGCGCCGTCTTTCTCCGCATCGTACGCGTAAGCGTACGATGCGGAGTAAGACAACCATCCGGCTGTCTTACTCCGCATGTTCACGGCGCGAAGCGCCGTGTGGGCAACGCGCTCCTTATGCTCGGCCCACCTCTCCCAGAGCAGCGGGGACGGGGTACCGTGGCAAATGACGTCAACGGCGAGGAAGCCCTCGGAATCCGCGAGCCTCCCCAGGTACGCGCGCATCCCCGCGACCTGGCACGCCGTGCCGGCGAACAGCACCCTCCTGCCGTCGCGGAGGGAGCCGCGCACCCCCTCGTAGACATCGCGCCCGACGGAGCTCTGGACGTACTTGGAGCGCATGATCTCGTCGAGGCAGCCCTCCTCCTCGACCAGAACATGGCGAACGGCCTTGAAGCCAGGAGCCCACGCCGCCCCGACGACCACTCCCCCGTCACGGAACACCTCATGGGCCAGCAGCGCGAAGATGCCGCCGGACGAGGACGCGAGCCTCTCGTCCCTGTCGCGCGACTTCGCCCAGTAAACGGATGAGGCGGCGTCTTCAGGCCGTCCCCCAATCGCGGGGCACACGGAGTCGCATCCACCGCAGCCGATACAGGCCTCAAGGTCGACCTCAGGACGCAGGAAACCGGCGGCATCCGGGACCATCTCGATGCACCCCTTGGGGCACTTGGCGGCACAGGATCCACAGCCGCAGCAGGCGTCGCCCAGCTTCGCTATCTTCGGCACAGCACATGGCATAACAATCAGGCCTCCCGGTTCAGGAACGGAAGTTTTGCGGCGACGGAGGCCCTCTCCCCGTCATCGAGAACAAAGATCCACATCGCCAGGGCAAACAGGGCGGTGTAGACGGCGCCCCAGAAGACGAACGGGCCCCAACTCGTCACGGGCGCGAGCCCAGAGAGCCCCATGCAGACGGCGAACACCCCCGCCGAGACGAGCGCGATGGGCAGGTTCCGCCTCCAGAAATAGCCCATGTCGAGCCCGATCCTGACGTGGTAGTACCAGTTCATAAACAGGCCGTTACCCAGCGAGATGCTCGCGATGTAGGCGATCGCCGGAGCCCAATACCCCAGGTAAGGTGATGCGACCCACGTAAACGCAACGTTCAGCAGCGCCATGCACAAGTAGACGACGGAGCGGGCCTTGTGGCGGTTCTTTGCGCGTTGGATTTCGATGCCCGTGTTCTGGCAGAGCGGGATGCCGAGCGGCAGCGTCATGGCGCAGATGAGGTAGTAGGCGTCTAGAAACCCCTCACCTGCCCACTTTGAGACGAAGAAGCGCCCCAACAGCACGAACCCGCAGTACACCCAGCAGAACAGGAACATCTGGTAGCGCCCGACGCGCGTCATAAGGCGCGTCAGCTCTCCGTTGTCGTCAGACTCCGCGACGATGCGGTTGATCTTGGGGACGAAGACGCTCGACATCACCGTCGAAAGGGAGACGAAAACGTTCCTGATCTGGACCGACACGGCGAACACCGCGACGACCGTCGCACTCGTGAGGGCTCCGAGCACCATGTTCGGCACGCTCTGGTTGACGAGGTCGCAGACCTGGTTCACGAAGATCCACGCCGAGAACGCCGCGATGGCACGGAAGAGCGCCGCATCGAACCCCCTGAAGCTGAAGCGCATCCCGAGCCTGCAGTAGGCGAACCTCACGTTGAGCGCCAGCAGGACCACCGTGACGGAGAGCTGCGCCAGGCTCACGCCGACCGCTCCCAAGCCAAGGTTAAGTAGGACGAAGGCGATGACGGGGGTCGCCAGCGACGTGAACATCTGCCTCGTCTGCTGGTACCTGAACTGCTCGTGGGCGACGATGTACGCGTCGAAGACGGTGGAGAGCAGCGTCAGGGAGACGTTGCACGCCATGATGGCCATGAGCTTCCCGGCGAGCCCCACCTGCCCGGGGGTGAAGCTCCCGGAGAAGAAGGTGCCGACGTTCGCGGCGAACGCGAGGCCCAACCCCAGCGCCACGGAGCAGACCACGACGTAGAGCATGAGGTACATGCCGTTCAGGCTGCGGATATCCTCCTCCGTGCCCCTCGCCTTCTTCTGGGTGTAGAAGCGAACGTACGCCTCCGAGAACCCGAACGTGAGGAGTGTGAGCGAGAACACGAATGAGTTCGCGGTCTGGTAGACGCCGTAGTCCGCCTGCCCCACGAAGGCGAGGAGCATCGGCGTGTAAACCAGGTTGACGAGGTTCTTTACGACGATGTTCGCGTAACCGAGAAGGGCGCCAGCTTTGCGTTGGCTAACCATAAAATGAATCTCCCGTAGATAGTGCCTGAGATAAAATAGGCCCTAATCGCCCTATAGGCTGGCAAGGCCATCGCGAAGCCAGGCGATCGAATCGTTTCTTTTCTGCGCAAGCACTCGCTCGAATCCTTCCCAATCGAAACCGTCGACATAACACTCGTCAAAACACTCCATGCCGGCGCGATTAGAATTGATCCCGAACATAGTATCGAGGGTATCGAACCTGCTGGACATGCTCCTAGCATTCCCTTGGCGTTCGTATATCACGAAACGCCGATGGAAAAGAAGGCTAAAGACCGTGGCATGGAAACTGTCGGTACACACAAGGGACGAATGGTGAATCAGCCATACAAACTCCGCTGGCCCAACCGGAAGATGAATATCCGTCAGGTCAACCAACTCCAAGTCATCGCAATCACATCGCTCGGCGATCTTCACCGAGGCTGAATCGTCCCCCAATACATACTTCAGGCAGAAGGGCCTATCCAAATCGACAGCCGGAATAATCGGGCGCGCCTCGATCTCGGACCACCACTCGGCAGTTTGAAGCATCGTCGGGTCAAGAACAACTTTCACGCTCCGCCCGGTCAGTTCGCGGACGATCCGAGCACCCTCGAACTCTCGCACACCGATATTCTCGATTTCGCTAAGCCATTCGGAGTAGCGGTGCCCCCACCCTTCCGGCATGTCCGAAATGCAAATACCGAAGCTGGCAGCATAGGACATTTTTCTATCAACACCTACAGCGCACTGGGCACCAAACTCGCTTGCGCCCAAACCCCATCCAGGATTCCAGCATTGGTCTGACCCAATCACGACAGGCGCATCAATGCAGCAGACCTCACTCTCTGCAACCTCAACGACAGGAGCGCAGTGCGCAGTCTGGAAAGCCCGAAAACGTCGTCTCCTGGCGACGGGAGCCTTCTTTGACTCAATTCGAGTCCTGTTACAATCTGCGATTACTTTGGCAATTCCGCGCTTAGGTATTGGTCGACGGCAATCAATTGAAACGACATCTTTACCGGTAAGAGCGGCAACCGTAGTTTCGAGGGCACATGCCTGCAGCCTGTTCCCATAGTTAGTGGGGTCAAAGATGCTGAGAATGTAAATCTGTTGGTCGTTCAATGAAACTCCAATCAAAACAACTGGCGCGAGTCCAAGCATGAGATCAAATCTTTGATAGCCCCGCCGATAGACCGGACATATAACCTAGAACGCAGGTAGGGAGGAATCAGTCCGTTGCAACTGAGCCAAAGGCGAAGAAATCGTCGGTTTTCTCTCCTCAAGCCGCTATTCTCAAGCGCTCCTTGACAATCAAACCCATCCAAGCTTTCATCAATCCAAGAGAGGACATCGGCTGCAGTGGAGCCGTTGGAAAGAGCGGTCTCCGCAGCGTAGGCACAGGCCCCGATGAACCTGTCGACAAGTAACCTGCTGACGACCCCCGAGTCATCAGCGGACAACTTTGGGTTGGGCCCCACGGCAAAGTCGAAAACATCTCGCATCGCTCGAGGGTAATCGAACTGTCCCTCCAGGTTAAGCGCCATGGCCGAACCTTCGGTTGGCGTGCGGTAGATATAGTAGACATCATCATCGTCAACCGACTCGCACGCGGAAGCGCAGCAAAGCAGCTTCAGGATGAACTCCTGATCCTCGCCGGTTCGTCTCCCGGGTGTAAATCGGACCCCATTCGATGCGATAAGCCGAGCAGAGATAAGGAAGAGCCAGCAGGGGAAGGTAGCGTATCTATTTTTCAGCGAAAGCTTGAGAAATTCCGCGGCGCTTCCTCGAAAACGCCCGAAACCGAAAACCGTACCGCGAGGAAATACACGATAGGAGAGAGCGACGATATCAGGACGGCTGGACTTCAGTCCCAACAAGGCCCCCGCCTTCTCCACGAAGTCAGAAACAACGGTATCGTCGACGTCCAAGAATGCAAGATACTCCCCTCTTGCGGCAGCGATAGCCGCGTTGCGCGCAGCTGAAACCCCGGCGTTCTCCTGGTGAAGAACCCTGATGCGTTCATCACTCCGCGAAAGTGCATCCGCTGCTGCGCCCGTGCCGTCTACAGACCCATCGTCAACGATGACTGCTTCCCAATCGTCGGATGTCTGTTCAGACAGTGACCGAACAGCCGTCTCCATAGTCGAAACGGCGTTGTAGGCGGGAATCACAAACGTGATCAAGGGAACCTTGTAGGTTTGATCCATGGCTACGACCTCTATAGAAAGGAAAGCGGGTAGAAAACAGCGGCCTTCATTACCTCGGCATAGTTAAATGATGGTATAAAACTGACCATCGAAATCAGACAGATGCCCATGGCAAGCAACATCAACACGACATCGGTTAGAATCGGCCATCGCGAATCGGCCGCCATGCCCCTGCCCCTGTTGTTAAGCAAATAAGTCGACCCAATTAAGATTGGAATAAACTTCAAGCGATTACCGACGTTGACAAGAGTGAGCTCCATCGCGATGACGCACGCCATTAAAACGAGGACGAGCGCCGTTCGTCCATCACGTTGCTTTGTAGCATAAATCCTAAGTAACAGAAGCCCAAGCAGCAGCAGCGAGAGCATATGACTGAGATTACTGAGAAGATCGCCCGCTTGCTCTTGGTCCCACTCCGTACCGACGGTATAGAAACTTGCTTTCTCCAAAACACTCGTGATGACAGGCACTCCGTCAAACAGATGCGATGCAAGAAGCGCAGAGGCCGCGGAAATAAGGACGACAACCGCAGCGGCGCAAATAATCGAGTTCCTAATAGGGTTGCGATCAAGAATCGGCTGGATAAGAAACAAAACAAGGACAAGCAGCATGGAGCTATGAATAAGGCATGCAACGATGATCAGAATGAGCGAAGGCAGCGACCCTTTAATCTCGTAGGACCCCCTCTTACAGATTGCGACAGCACAAATCACGCATCCGAGGGCCGAGCGAACGTTACCGATTAGGGGTTGCGTCGGAATGGCAAGGAAGATGAAGAGCATGAGCGGGAGAAAGGCCCATGCATCCGTCGACTCATCTGCGCTTTTATCCATCATCAGCCAAGCAATGAGCCCGTAACCGAAAAACGCAGCGAGTGACTGGAGGAGCCGAAGATCGCCGATATTCCTAGTTATCCAGCACAGAAGGTTCCACACAAGTAACCCATTGTGGTCTTCGTTCAGACTAGTTCCGATTGATAGTATGCTCCTGCCGTCATAGTAGCGACACTCGACCATCCATCGTGTCATATCAACTGAATGGTTATAGACAATGCCGTGAGCAGCAAGCGCAGCAGAAAAACCAATCCCAAAGGCGCAGACGACCGCCATCTTCTTTGTAGGGGTCCCGGTAAAAACAAGAAGGGAGAGAAAAACCGTGAGCAGAGGCGATATAAAAGCTCCTATTGCGAAGAGTGATACCATGCCAAGAGCGTTCCCCTGACCCACCACCGGCAGAACCCGCCTCCGGGCGTCGCCTGAATTAAATGAGGTCCTCATCGATTCAAGCACCTCGCTAGCGGAGTGATAGCACGGCATGAAGCTAGACAACAATACGCAAGAAAATCCATTCTCTTATCCAACAAAGTAAAAAAGAGCCGCTGCTCAAACCTCAGGGAATTGATGCGCTCAATTGCCGACGAGTACAACGATGTGTCCCTGAACTCCTGAAACTGATGCCGGTACCACTTTACGCTGACATTTTTGCGCATATCATAGAAACCATTAGACAAGTAGCCCGCGAGCGCAGCTTCGGTAAATTGATGCCCCGGGTATTTTGCATCCCACTCAAGAGCTCGCAGATGGATGGCTTCCTTGACCATAGCGTATTGGGCAATCTGACCTTCACGGTAATTTGCAGTAATGCTGCTTGCATTGGGACGGTAATAATACAGAGGCTCACGAATGCATGCGACGCTTTTCATATTGTCGAGAACGTAAAGACTTTGCAGCTGATCCTCCCCAAGCTGCATCCTCCCATAACGCGAATAATCGGAATCAACATCAATGCAACGCCGATGGGCAATTTTAGCCACCATATTAGGAATAAAACCCTCAAGAAACGCAGAGCGCACATCGTTAAGGCTTTCTTCGACATAGAAACGCTGTTCACCCGGCATTCCTCCAGGGAGCATAGAGCTGAAATCTAAAGATTCACTAAGACCAATAAGCACAACGTCAGGACTAAACTCGTCAATGATTCCTGAGACCGCGTCCATCGCATGGGGTGCCAGACCATCGTCACCGTCAACGTGCCAGAAATAATCGCCATTAGCAGCTTTGATTCCAGCGCGGCGCGCTTGAAGCAAGCCCTTGTTCTCCTGCCTAACTATCTCAACGGGCACAATCGCCTCCGCGGCAAACCGCTCATAGATAGCCGCGCTACCGTCAGTCGAGCCATCATCGATGATGACGACCTCGTAGTCGGAATAGTTCTGGCGCGCAATACTGTCCAGACATTCTCCGAGGTATGCTTCGACGTTGTATACCGGAACGATTATTGAAAATCTCACCTTATCAACCCTTTGCTCATGGGGTTTATCCAATTGCCTTGCCCGAAGCCGCTGCGTAGAGGGCGTAGAAGACGTTGTGTATCTTTGGGGAGAATGCAAAGAGCGCACAACGCATCCTCCAGGTGCGGGAGGCCAATGAGCTCCGCGAAGCATGCTTCGCAAGATCGCGAGCATGCCTCAAATATTCCCGAAACACTGCCTTGTCGCTAAAGCTATCAGGGTTAATTCGCATCGCGACACGAAGCGTGCAGTACGCCTGAAAGCACTCGAACTCACTCTCGAAGTCTCCCTCCGCAACCTGCCGCACGGCTTCGATTGCCGCGCCCATATCCTGAATATGCTTGGAACCCTGCTTCTTGAGGGTAGTAATAGAGCCCGGCCTCGTTACATACGCATAGAAAGGGGAATCAGTGACGGCAACGGTGTCCACTTGGGCGCAAATCGCGGAAATAACACCAAGGTCTTCGAAAAGCTGACCTTCAGGAAACATGAGGCCAGGCATCAAAAGACGGGAAAACAGCTTGCTACACGCAGATCCACTCTCCCCTTCGAGAAGGAGAAGGCGCCTCAGATGCTGTCTGCCGCTTTCCAACGTGAAGGAAGCGCTTTTTTTCATTTCATAGCTCTCGAGAGGGGGTGTCTTCGCAAAGGAAGCTGCAACAAAGAGCACCTGAAACCTCACAGCGGCCTCAACCATAAGCTCAACGGTTCGCGGATCAATGAGGTCATCCCCGTCGACGTACATGAGATAATCGCCACGGCTTTGCAACGTGCCGTAGTTGCGGGCAGAGGAAAGCCCACCGTTCTCCTTGCGGAGAATCTCGACTCGCTTGTCGCCTTCGACGGCAGCCTCGATCAAATCTACTGTATTGTCGGTGCAGCCGTCGTCCACAATAAGAATCTCAATGTTCGAATATGTCTGACCGAGCAGCGATCTCACGCAAGGAAGCGCAAACTCTCCAACGTTGTACATGGGGACGATGATGCTAACAAGAGGTATCTGATCTGAAGTCTTAATGGACATGGCTTAAATTAATCCTTCGGACACATAGGCATCGAAATAATCCACAAGCTCCTTTTCCCAGTCGCGCGGCTCGAAGCCCGCCACCTCGATCTTGGAGAGGTCGAGCGCGGAGTGCTCCGGCCTCGGGGCGATCGGGCCCTCGGCGCCGGCGTAGTACTCGGCGGTCGAGACGGGGACGACGCGCTCGCCGTTGCCGTTGGCCAGGTCGAACACGCGGGCGGCGATCTCGGCCCAGGACTCGACCGGACCGGACCCGGTGAGGTTGTAGGCGCCGTGCGGCGCGGGCGAGCTCGGCTCGACGTCTCCCTCGCGGTAGCCGAGCAGCCAGAGGATGCCCTCGGCCATGTCGCGGGTGAAGGTGAGGCGGCCGTACTGGTCGTCCACGACGGTGACGCGATCGAGGGCGTCTTGCGGGTCGGCCACGCGGTCCGAGAGGGACCTCATGGTCCTGACGAAGTTGCGGCCCTCGCCGATCACCCAGGAGCTGCGCACGACGTAGTGCCTGGGGCAGCCGGCCACGGCGAGGTCCCCGGCGGCCTTGGACTGGCCGTAGACGGAGAGGGGCGAGAGGGGCTCGTCCTCGGCATGCACCTCGGCGGCGCCGTCGAAGACGTAGTCGGAGGAGACGTGCACCAGGGTGATGCCGTGCTCGGCGCAGGTGCGCGCGAGCAGCGCCGGCCCGGTCGCGTTGGCCCTCCAGGCGGCGGTGCGGCCCTCGGGGGTCTCCGCCCCGTCCACGGCCGTGTAGGCGCCGCAGTTGATCACGGCGCCGTAGAGCGGCCAGTCGTACTGGCCGTAGGCCGCCGGGTCGGACATGTCGAAGGTGTCTATGTCGCAGAAGTCGAACCAGGCGGTAAGCCCGCGCTCCTCGGCGAGCGCGCGAACCGCACGGCCCAGCTGGCCGTTGCAGCCGGTGACGAGCGTCCTCTTGGGCGCCATCGGGACGACGTCGGCGAGCATCGGGTGGTTGAGGTCGGCCTCGGAGACGGTCGCCTCTGCCAGCGGGATGGGCCACTCGATGCCCAGCTCCGGGTCGGCCAGGTTCACGAAGGTGTAGGTGCCCTTGAGCTCGGCCGACCAGTGGGCATCCACCAGGTAGGTGTAGGCCGTGCCGTCCTCGAGCGCCTGGAAGGAGTTGCCCACGCCGCGCGGGACGTAGATGGCCTTGCTCGGGTCGAGCACGGTCGTGTAGACCTTGCCGTAGGTGGCGCTGCCCTCGCGCAGGTCGACCCAGGCGCCGAAGACCGAGCCGCGGGCGACGGAGATGAACTTGTTCCAGGGCTCCGCGTGGATGCCGCGGGTGACACCGCGGTTCTCGTTGTAGCTGATGTTGTTCTGGACGATGCGGAAGTCCGGGACGCCCAGAGCGGTCATCTTGGCGCGCTGCCAGTTCTCCTTGAACCAGCCGCGCGAGTCGCCGTGGACGGCGAGGTCGACGACCTTGAGGCCCCCGATGCCGGTCTCCGCCACGGAGAGGTCCTTCTCGAATGCGATGTCTGCCACCTGTCTCTCCCCTCCTACTGGCCCTGCGCGCGGTAGCGGACCTCGGTGGCCTCCTTGGCCGGGCGCCACCAGGCCTCGTTCTCGCGGTACCACGCGATCGTCTCCGCCAGGCCGGCGGCGAAGTCGGTATGGGCGGGCTCCCAGCCGAGCTCGCGGCGGAGCTTGGAGCTGTCGATGGCGTAGCGGCGGTCGTGGCCGGGGCGGTCGCGCACCCAGTCGAAGTCGTCGGCGTCCCGACCGAAGGCCTTCAGGATCTCGCGCAGGACCGCGAGGTTGTCGCGCTCGCCGTCGGCGCCGATGAGGTAGGTCTCCCCTATCCTGCCCTTGGTGAGGATGCACCAGACGGCGCTGGAGTGGTCCTCGGTGTGGATCCAGTCGCGGACGTTCCTCCCGTCGCCGTAGAGCTTGGGGCGGACCCCGTCGATCAGGTTGGTCACCTGGCGCGGGATGAACTTCTCCACGTGCTGGTAGGGCCCGTAGTTGTTGGAGCAGTTGGAGATCGTGGCCGCAAGGCCGAAGGTGCGCACCCAGGCGCGCACGAGCATGTCGGAGGCCGCCTTGGTGGAGCTGTACGGCGAGCTCGGGCGGTAGGGCGTCTCCTCGGTGAAGCGGGCGGGGTCGTCGAGCGCCAGGTCGCCGTAGACCTCGTCGGTGGAGACGTGGTGGTAGCGGACATCGTGTTTGCGGCACGCCTCGATGAGCGTGTAGGTGCCCCGGACGTTGGTCTCCAGGAAGGGCGAGGGGTCGGCGATGGAGTTGTCGTTGTGGGACTCGGCGGCGTAGTGCACCACGGCGTCCGTCTCCGACACGAGGCGGTCCACCAG
>DBFEBE010000127.1:0-4153 GCA_048318985.1 Collinsella sp. | reverse complement strand
ACCGCCACCGCGGTGCCCACGGCAGACAGGCCGGCGGAGACGACCATCGCGATGCTCGCGGCGTCGGCCGTTGCCGGCAGGCGCTCGGGTTCGGTGCTCGACCCGGGAAGCTTCTCGGCCTTTTTGTCGCTGTCGGTCTTCTTATCGTCCGAGGTCTTGTCGTCCTCGCCCTTCTGGTCGACCGATCCGTCGTCCGTCGTCGCGTCGCCCTCATCCTTGGACTCAGAGTCATTCTTGCCCGCATCGGAGGTGGACTGGTTCTGCTGAGAGCTGGACGTCGAGCCATCTTGGCTGCTATTCGAGTTGCCGCCGGTGGCGTCCGAAGAAGGCGGCAGGACGTTCTCGCCCGTTGCGCCGTTGCCCGTGTTCACCTTGTCGTCGGCGTCGTCCGATCCGCTCGAGGAGGAATCGTCCTGGCTCGCATCCCCGTTGGAGGGAGGAACGGGGGTCGGCGCAACCTGGCCGCTGCTCGAGCCCTGGTCGGAACCGGGCGTATCCCCAGCGCCGGAGTCGGGTTCCGCCTCGCCGCCGGATCCCTCGCCGCCGGCCGCATGGTCCCCGTCGGGTGCAGCGGGCGCATCGTTACCAGCGGAACCGGAATCGCCGGCTCCGTCACCCTCCGACGGGGCGTCGGCGCTGTCGTCGCCGGACTGGGCGTCATCATCGGCAGCCCCGCCGTTGCTCGGCGCATCGGGCACGACCGCATCGTCCGAGGGCGTGTCCGCGGGTGCGTCGCCGTCCACGGCACCGCCCTGACCGTCTGGCTGGTCGTCCGGCTGGGCCTCCGGCTCGGTCGCGGCGCCGCCGCCCTGCTCGGCTTCGGCGTCATGCCGATCGAGATAGGCCAGGCACGTCGCGCGCTCGCGCTCGTAGCGGTTGCGGTAGCTCTGGGCATACGTCCCGCCGACGTTCTTCACCACGGCGTCGCACAGGGCGTTCACGACCTCGCGGTCGGTCATGTCCTCGGAAAGGCTCGCCAGGCGGAAGTACTTCTGGCAGCCGCCGGATCCGAACAGGTTGCACATGCCCCACGCGAGGCCCTTCACGCAGTCGGCGCGGCCCGAGATGTCGAGGCCGAAATTGTTGCGCAGGATGCGCTCGACGGGCAGATAATACGCCTGGTAGCCGTAGTTGTCCTGCAGGGCGGAAAACTCGGCGGGATCCTGGTCGTACGCTGCGTACCAGGCGTCCTGGGCGAGCTGGCCGATCTCGGTCAAGCGCTTGGCGGAACGATCGTAGATCTCTCCGGTCCTAAGCTCATCTGCGCGCGCGATGACCGGAGCGAACATGGCGTACTTGGCCGAATCGTAGTCATAGCACGCCTGCATGAAGTCGACCAGCGAGTACCGGCGGTCGAACTGGTAGAAGCCCATCGCGTTGTAGCCGTCGCCGTAGCTGAAGCCCAAACGGTAGTTGGAACCGCTCTCGTTCTGGGCGAAATACTTCATCTCGGAGGAAAGCGCCACGGGCGCGATGCGCGTGGAGGAGCGGCTGGAGAGCAAGGAGTTGAGCGAGAGCATCATGATGGAACCGGTGTCGGCCGGCGCGCTCTCGTAGTTGTCCGCACGGTCCCAACCGGAGGGAGCGGGAAGCTCCGCGGCTGCCGTCGCGCCGTCGGCATCACCGGACGGCGAGCCCTCGCCCGCGCCGTCGCCGGAAGCGGAAACAGCCGATGCGTCCTGAACGGCTTCTCCGGTTGATGCGGTTGCAAAGGCGGTTGCCGGGGTGACGGCGGCGCCGAACGCCAGCGACAGGGCAAGTCCGGCCGCGATGGCCTGATGTCTCGACTCCATGGAGCCTCCTCGGTTCTGGGTCTCCCGCGGGAGATGGTGTGGTTGAGCTACGTTTGCGCCAGAGCGCATAGGGATGGTCCCAGTATGACGGATGGGCATCGTGGTAACAACAGAAATCGCGGCGGAATCACGACGACTCGACAAACGGGCAGGCGGGCGGAACCGCCGCACAAGAAACCCGTCGGGATATGGAACCGTGCAACCGCGCGGGCCGCAGAAAAGCCCGACACCCCATCCCGCGCAACGACTTTGTCCCGCGCGATGCGCAGGCCGTGTGCGCACCGAAGCCCGAACAACAAGAGGCGGGCGGGCCGCAAAGCCCACCCGCCTCAGGCAAAGCGCCGCCCGTCCGCGGCGCGCGACGTCGCCCCCGGGCGAAGCGTCGTTCTTTAGCAGATCTTGCAGACCCAGCCGTGCTTATCCTCGACGGAACCGCCCTGGATGCCCGTGAGGGTCTCGCGCAGGCGCTTCATGACCGGACCGGAGGTCTCGTGGCCGTCGGGGAAGACCACGACCGTCTCGCCGTCGTGGATCTCGCCCACCGGGGAGATGACCGCCGCGGTACCGCACAGACCGCACTCGACGAAGGCGCCGGAGAGCACCTCGGCCCACTCGACGGGCCGCTCGTCCACCGTGATGCCCAGGTCCTGAGCGACCTGCACGAGCGAGCGGCGGGTGATGGAGGGCAGGATCGAGTCGGTGTGGGACTTGGGCACCACCAGCGTGCCGTCCTTGGCCACGAACAGCACGTTGGCGCCACCGGTCTCCTCCACGTAGGTGCGGGACTCGGAATCGAGGTACAGGTTCTCGGCGTAACCGTTGGCATGCGCCTCCATGCCCGGCTTGAGGCTCATGGCGTAGTTGAGGCCGGCCTTGATGTTGCCGGTGCCGTGCGGGGCGGCGCGGTCGTACTTGGAGACGCAGAGCTTGACGGCGGTGTCGCCGCCCTTGAAGTACGGGCCGACCGGCGTGACGAGGATGCGGAACTGGTACTCGTCCGCCGGCTTGACGCCGATGACGTCGCCGGTGGCGATCATGAGCGGGCGGACGTAGAGCGTGGCGCCCGAGCCGAACGGCGGCACCCACGCGGCGTTGGCCTCGACGACCTGCTTGACCGCATCGACGAAGCGGTCCTGCGGGAAGGCGGGCATCACGAGGCGCTCGGCGGAGTCCGCCATGCGCTGGGCGTTCATGTCGGGACGGAAGCAGACGATGGAGCCGTCCTCGGTGGTGTACGCCTTGAGGCCCTCGAAGACCTCCTGGCAGTAATGGAAGATGCCCGCGCACTCGGACAGCGTGATGCTGTGATCGGTGGTGAGGCAGCCCTCATCCCACACCCCGTCCTTGTAGTTGGACACGTAGCTGTAATCCGTCTTGCGATAGCTGAAGTCCAGGTTGCCCCAGTCCAGATCCTTCTTCTCGATGCCCATGACCGCTCCTATCGGTTCGCAGCAGACTCAATAGCTCGAAACGGGGAGCCGAGCTCGTGACGCGGCCCGGCTCCCTCTCGAGTTCTACGATTGTACTCCGCCGCGGTGGAGCAGACGGGCGATTTAACGGACGGGTAACGCGGCGGGAAGGCTATCGAGGGGCAGCGAGGAAACCGCTCAACAAGAGCTTGGGACGACCCGCGCCGAGTACGTCCGCGCGCCGGGCGCCCCGAGCCCTTCACGCGAACGCGATGGCACCCGGGCAAAACCCTCGACGCAAAAACGCCAAACGGTCGCATGCCTTGAAAAAACTCCGCGAAAGCCTGAAGTTTTATCGAGGTATGCGACCGTTTGAAACTAGGAAGCACCTATCGCAAGGCGTCAGACAGCCCCTGCGCGGAGCCTACTTGCCGGCCTGCTCGCGGCGCTTCTGCTCGGCACGGGCCGGCAGGATGCGGAACTTGATCCACCAGGCCACGACACCCGCGGCCACCACGACGATGACGATCTTCACGATGTCGGACACCCACTCGGCCTGCGCGGTGATCTGCTCCCAGGCGCCGCCGGCCCAGAAGCCCAGCGCGCACAGGATCGCGTTCCACGCAAGCGAGCCCACGAGGGTGTAGATCGCGAAGCGGACCATGTTCATCTTGGCGGTGCCGGCGGGGATGGAGATGAGGCTCCGCACCACGGGGATGCAACGGCAGATGAGCACCGTGATCTGGCCCTTGCGGTCGAACCAGCCGATGGCCTTGGCCACGTCATCGGAGTGGAAGCCCAGCATGCGCATGGGCCTGGTGTCGAAAAAGCCCTCCAGGCGCTCCTGGGACAGCAGGCGTCCGATGCCGTAGAGGAAATACGCGCCCACGACCGAGCCGACCGTGGCGGCGACGATGACGCCCGGGAGCGTCATCGCGGGCTGGGTGGCAA
>DBFEBE010000126.1:0-3606 GCA_048318985.1 Collinsella sp. | reverse complement strand
GCGCCGAGGGCTTCTTCGGCCTGCTCAAGCAGGAGTTCTTCCATCCGCGGGACTGGAGGGGCGTCGGGCTGGCCGAATTCATGTCCGAGCTCGACGCCTGGATGCGGTGGTTCCGCTCGGGCCGCATATCCCAGGCGCTCGGCTGGCTCACGCCCGACGAGCACCGCCTCGCGCTGGGGTATGCTTTGTAGGTACAAGAAAATGTCCGCAGTCCCGCTGAACGTTCGGCGTGCCGTTAGGGTACGTCCCTTTTGGCACGCCAGTTGATACGTCGCGAAGCAGATGATTCGGGCGCCTCCTTCTGGGTATCACTACCATCACTCGAGATGGGGGGTTACTATGGTTCGGCAAAACAGGAGGCGGGCAGAATCGGGGTTCTACCACGTGGTTCTAAAAGGGTCGGGCAGTCAGATCCTCTTTGAGGACGATGATGACCGGAGGGCGTTCTTATCGTATTTGGAGGAGATGCTCGCTAGGTATGATTCGCAGTTGATTGCGTGGTGCCTTATGGACAATCACGTGCACCTTGTCGTATCGGATGCAAGGGGAAAGGTCTCGGCATGCATCCATGATCTGGCGACATCGTATGCCGTCTATTTCAACAAAAGGCATAACCGCGGCGGCCAGGTTTTCGACGGTCGGTTCCACAGCGTCCCCATCGAGTCGGACAGGCAGCTGCTCTGCGCGGTCCGATATGTCCATGACAACCCGGCGAAAGCGGGCATAAGCACGACCGATACGTATGCCTGGAGCAGCTATCGGGCGTACCTCCAGGGCCGCTCGGGGTGCACCAGCATAGGATTGGTGCTCGACATGCTGGGAGATGCACGGGGCTTCAAGGCGTTTTCGGAAAGCTCGGAGTATGCGGACTACGAGCTTCGCGCTGGTGCGCGGTGGACGGATGAGGAGGCGCTGGAGGTTGTGCGCGAGGTCGTAGGAGGGCCCCCGAGCTCCATCAAGGCGCTGCCCGTGCATGAGAGAAACGAGTGCTTGAGGCTTTTGAGGGATCGGGGCTTGAGCGTGCGGCAGCTTGAACGGCTGACCGGAATAGGCCGAGGCATCATAACGCGTGCTGTTCGATGTTGATCGCCCCCGCATTGAATGGGGAACAGCGAGGCGGCCTTAGCTGTGCCAAGAGGGACGTACCCTAATGGCACAGCTAAACGTTCGGCGTGCCGTTAGGGTACGTCCCTCTTGGCGAGGGCCTGTCCCTTTTGGCGCGCGGCGGGGCTGAGCGCGGGGTCTAGAGGGTGCCGAATCGGTACTCGATCGTGGAGGCGTACGGGTGCCCGGGCCCGCAGAGCGCTTGGGGGAAGCCGGGCGTGTTGACCGTGTTGGGATAGAGCTCGGGCTCCGCGGCGAAACCGGAGCTACGGGTGTAGGCAGCACCGCCCTTGGCGCGCGCCTCGTCCAGGTAGTTGCCCGTGTAGAGCTGCAAGCCGGGGTCTGTCACGCGAATCTCGAGGGTGCGGCCGCTCGCCATGTCCTCGGCGCGAAGCGCGCGGCGGAGCAGGCCGGAGGAGCGGTAGCCGTCGATGCAGAAGCAGTGGTCGTAGCCGTAGCCGAAGCGGATCTGCTCGTCGTCGGCCTCGATGCGGGCACCGAGGGACGCAGGCGCGGTGAAGTCGAAGGGCGTGCCCGCAACCGGGGCGATCTCGCCGGTGGGGATGAGCTCGGGGTCGACGGGCAGGAAGGCGGAGGCGTCGATCGTCACGACCTGGTCGTAGACGGATCCCGAGGCGTGTCCTGCGAGGTTGAAGTAAACGTGGTTGGTCATGGCGACGTAGGTGCGACGGTCGGATTCGGCGCCGTACTCGATACGGAAGGTGCCGTCCTCCTCGAGGGTGAAGACCGCGGTGAACGCGCGTTCGCCGGGCAGGCCGAGCTCACCGTGGCCGAGGCGCGCCGTCATGCGCACGGAGCAGGCTTCTTCGTCGACCTCGACGTCCCACATGCGCTGTTGGAGCGCATGGGCGCGGTCGGTGTGCAGGTTGTTGCCGTTCTCGTTGGCGGCAAGCTTCCACTCGACGCCGTCGATCGTGCAGCGCGCGCCCGCGATGCGGTTGGCGCAGGGGGCGATCGTCATGCCGAAGCCTGCGTCGTTGCCGATGTAGCCCTCGACGGAATCGAAGCCGAGCACGACGTCGTCACGGACGCCGTCGGAATCGGGCGCGTCGATGCCGACGATGGCCGCACCGAAGTCCATGACGCGAACGGCGAGCGGCCCGTTCTCCAGGGTGTAGAGGGTTACAGGGGATCCGTCGGGCGCCGTGCCGAAGGCGGACGTGGTGATCATGGGTGGGACTCCTTCGCTGTGGGGGCGCATCGCGCGGGCGCGCCCTTGTGTCGCGGCGCGCCGGGGGCGCCTGTTTTTCCGCATCACATTATCGCCCAAGCGCGCGCGGTGCGCAGCGGGTTTTATAAAGCTCACCTTGCGTTTGCTTGCGTATGCGCGCTCGCTGTCCGTTCGCCCCGCTGTCCCGCGCCCCCGCGCAACGGTACAATTGGGTCAACGAACGACGCCTCGATGAAAGGGCTGGACATGATTCTCACCGTCACCATGAATCCTGCGATCGACACCGCGTACCATCTCGACCATCTGGCCATCGACGACGTGAATCGCGTGGCCCCGAGGAAGACCGCGGGCGGCAAGGGTCTCAACGTGAGCCGCGTGCTGCTCCAGCTCGGCGACGACGTCGTCGCGACCGGCCTGCTCGGCGGCCATATGGGTGCCTACATGGCCGAGCTCATGGATGCCGACGGCATCTCCCACGACTTCGCCCGCATCGCCGGCGAGACGCGCGTCTGCATCAGCATCCTGCACGAGGGCAACCAGACCGAGCTGCTCGAGAGCGGCCCGGAGGTCTCCGCCGACGAGCTGGCCGCGTTCCTCGACCGCTTCGGGGAGCTCGTGGTGAAGGCCGACTGCGTGACCATCTCCGGCTCCCTGCCCAAGGGCGTTCCGGCCGACTGCTACGCGGGCATGGTCGCCACGGCCAAGGCCGCCGGCGTCCCGGTGCTGCTGGACACCTCGGGCGCCTCTCTGGACGCCGCGCTCGCCGCCGATGCGAAGCCCGCGCTCGTCAAGCCCAATCTGACCGAGATCAACGACCTGCTCGGCACCGTGTTCACCCCCGATGACCTGCCGAGCCTGCAGGAGACCTTGAGCTCCGACGAGCGCTTCGCGGGCATCCCCTGGGTGGTCGTGAGCATGGGCTCCGCCGGCTCCGTCGCGTTTCACGAGGGCCACGCGTACCGTGCGACCTCCACGCCCATCGAGGCCGTGAACGCCACCGGCTCGGGCGACTCCACCATCGCCGGCTTCGCGCACGCGGTGGCCGCGGGGATGGGCCCCGAGGACGTGCTGCGCTACGGCAACGCGTGCGGCAAGCTCAACGCCATGGACCCGCGCACCGGCCATCTGGTCATGGAGCAGTGGGACGAGGTCTTCAACGACATCCAGGTCGTCGAGCTGTAGGCGCTCGGCGCCATGCGCCGTGACTGCATAGCGGAGTCCGCATGCCCGCCGCGCGGCGGGCATGCGACGCGAGGGCGGTGGGCCGATGGGCTCGCCGCCCTTTGCGTGCAAGGTCGGGGGCACCGGGC
>DBFEBE010000125.1:0-3381 GCA_048318985.1 Collinsella sp. | reverse complement strand
GTCGAACCCGTGGACGAGCTCCTCGAGATGGGCGATGGATGCTCGTGCGGAGGCGTCGTCTCCGTTGGGGGCGGAGGCGACCCAGCGGTCCAAGATGAGGCCGAGCGCGCCGCCCTCGGGCCTGGTTTTAGTCGAGAGGTTGCGGATGAGCTCCCGATACGTGGCCAGACCCTGTCCCTGCCCGCCCTGAAGGCGGCGCTCGGGGGAGAGGTCGGCGTCGGCGACGACGAACCCCTCGCCCATGGCATGGGTGCGGATCGTCTGCAGCAGGAAGCTCTTGCCCGCACCGTAGCGGCCGACGAGGAAGCGGAAGCTCGCCCCGCCCTCGGAGATGAGGTCGAGGTCGGTGAGGAGCGCGCGGATCTCGACCTCTCGGCCGACCGTGATGTAGGGCAGGCCGATGCGCGGGACGACGCCGCCCTTAAGGGAGTTGAGGATGACCGCTGCCACGCGCTTGGGAACTCGCGGGGAGGCGGGGACGGCGATTTCAGTCATGGGTAAGCAGCTCCTCGATATCTTCTCGGTAATCTTCCACGATATGCGGGCCGTTGGCGTCGAACTCGACGGCGGTGTCCCCGATGGCGTCGAACAGCGCTTCGTTGACGGCATCGGCGAGCAAGTCGACCGTGGTCCCGGCTTCGCGGGCGACCCGGCTGGCGCGCTCCTGATCTCTTTCGAGCAGGGCGTGGAGGAACGAGGCGCGCCGGCCGTCGCCGTCGGTGTCGTTTTCCGCCGCGTCGCCGGCGCGGGAGCCCCCTGCCCCGGCGGACGCTCCCTTTTGCTCAGCCGCCCCGTCGATGCGCTCGGCCGCGACGAGCCGGTCGCGGCATGCGGCGGAGAGATCGCGTTCGGATGCCGGCGCATGGGCGCCAGATGCCGCGGGATCGGTGGCGGGGGATGGGGCCGAGCTACCGATCGGGGCGCCCGCCTCCGCCTCCGTGCTTTCGCGGCCGGGTCGTGCGCCCGCCTCGCTCCCGTTCGCTTCCCGGTCGGGCGATGGGCTGTCGCGGCACGCGACGTCGAGCATGGTCCCCGTGCCCTCGCGCTCCTCGTCGACGAGGAGCGCCTCGCGCGTCGCCGCGGCGGTCTGCCGGATGCCCGCAAGGCGGCTGAGGTCGATGGCGATGCGGCGGGGCGCATGTGCTTCCTGCCACGCGGTCCAGGCCGCGACCTCGGCGTCGATGATCGCGGCAAGGTATTTGGGGACCTTCTCCTCCTTGAGGGGATGGCCAAACCCGATGCCCGCGCGCAGCCTTCCGTCGACCGCGCGCAGCACGCTGCCGAGCTTTGCGCTGCGCCCGCCCGCCCCGTGCACGCGCTCGCAGGTCCAAAGGCCGTTGCGGCATCGATAGCGATGGACCGGGTCGAGCTCGTAGTCGCTGTCGGGATGCGGGAGCGGATCGAAGAAGACGGCGGAGGCGAACATCGTGTAGGGCAGCTCGGAGGTCGAGCCGAACATGCTCTCGATGATGTCTGACTTACGGGACCGGGCGTAGTGGTCGGCGAGCCGGAGCCAGACCGAGCCGGCCACATGGGCGACGGCCCCGGGCGCCTCGCGGTAGAGCCGTCCGGAGCGGATACGGTAGGTCGACAGCTCGTCGAGGGACTCGAGCAGCGTGCATTCGAGGCCGTCCTGCGCGGGAAGGGGCAGGCCCTTCGGCCCGCGGCGCCCAAGGCCCGCGGCGTTGCGCTCCCGCGCGCCGCGGGCCGCCTCGGTGGCGTTGCGGAGCGCGACGAGCGCCCGGTCGTGCCGCACGCTTCGGGTGTCGCCCAAAAGATCGGCCGGGAGGCCGTGGTAGACGGCGAAGTCTTGCACCCAGACGCCGCCGAGACGGAGAATCGCCCGGTCATGGGCGCTGAAGGCATCGCAGAACCGGCGCATGAGCCGCAATCCCTCGACTGCCTCCCCGTAGCCGATCCCGGCGATGAGCTCATAGAGGTAGAGGTACGCGAAGGAGGCGGGCGCGGCCTGGACCTCGCCGGACCGCACACGGGTCCGCCAGGTGAAGTACCCGCGCAGTTGGCGGTCGTTCAGGGAGCCGTACGTGGGGAAGTACGCCTTGAAATCACCTTGATAGGGGCAGTCGTCCTCGAAGTCGGCCATGAACTCCGCCTGCCGCACGAAGAGCTCCGCTTCGCTGAGCCACCTGCCGGCCCGTCCGCCCGCGCCCTCCTGCCAGCGCGAGATGGCGCGCATCTCGCGGTACCGCTGGGGGAGGTAGCTCGACATCTGGCGTCCGGTCTTGATGATGGGTTCGTTGGTGAAGACCGCATCGGAGAAGTGCGAGCTGCGCTTGAGCCGCTCGTCGCTCATGATCCGGTCGATGATGCCCTGGATGTCCGCCATGTCGCCCCCTCTCCCGCGGTCGCTGGATGCAATCGTACCATACAACGCAAACATGCGTTCGCATTCTGAGCGAGCGCTTGCGTCGGCTCGGCGGCCCCGGGCGCGCGACGGCGAGCGCGCACCGGGAGGCCGCCGGGTCAGCAGGTTCGCCGCCGGCGGTCTGCACGGGCGCGAAGCAGGTACTCGGCCCCGCTGATCCCGATGGGGGCGGCGAGCACGCCGCGGTCGGATTCGAATCCGAACAGCGATGCGGCCTCGTCGAGCGACACGCCGCAGCGCACGGCGCCGACGAGGCCGTCGATGGCGACGCTTGCGCGCTCGCGCAGCCGGCCCATGCGGGGCCGGCCCGCTTCGGGCAGGCTGAGCGGGGCGCCGCCGACGGCGACCCCACCCATCCACGTCGCGCGCTTCTGCTCGAAAGACCCGCCGAACGCAGCGAGGGCCGCGGCGGCATCATCGGGCCGGAGCCGATCGGAGACGACGATGCCCCAGATGCGGGTCGACGCGGCGATGCGCCCGCCGTCCGCCAGGCGCGCAAGCGCTCGGCCCGCGTCGGACAAGGCGCCAGCGGGATCGCCGGCGATCACGACGAGCCGCTCCAGGGGCCGCCCGCCTGCGGGGTCCGAGCCGTCCGACCCTGCCGGGGGCGTCTGCGCGCAATCGATCTGCGCGGCCGTGAGCCTCGGCGACGGATGGGAGAGACGGCTGGACGAGAGCTCCTCGTAGGCGGCGAGCGCCTGGGCGAAGTCCTCGGAGAGCCTGCGGGCGGCGTCGCTTCGCGCCGTATCGAACGCGGCGCAGGCCACGACGCGTTCCGCGCCGCCGCGGGCGTCCAGCCCGTATTCCATGTCGGCCATGCGCCCATCTCCTTCGTCCATATGCATCCGGTGCGCATGCAGCAGCTTACATCAGGGAGGAGACGCCGGTGCCGCCGAGCGCGCCCGCCTGCCGCATCGCGCCCTTCCTGGAAGGGGCGGGCGCCGTCACCTGGGGGACGAGGGCGACGCGAGCTTCCTCGCGTATGTGCTCAAAAC
>DBFEBE010000124.1:0-45104 GCA_048318985.1 Collinsella sp. | reverse complement strand
TGGTCGAGCCGACGGTCTGGGCCTCGAAGTTTTCCTCGACCCATGTCTCGACTTGCGATGCGGTATCCGAGCCGCCCATCGCCTTGCCGCCTATGTCGCCGCTGGCGATGTAGTAGCGGACGAGCCCCTGCTCGACATAGGCCTTGAACTGTTCGAGGGTGGGCGCAGGATCGGTGCCGTTGAAGCCGCCGATCGCCATGACGGGGAGCTCGCTGGCAAGCTGGTAGCTCGCGGCGTTCTGCGAGCCGGTGGTCGCCGCCGCCCAGCGGTAGCCCTGGGCGTTCTCCAGAAGCAGCTCGGTGACCTCGTTGCTCGCCGAGCTTCCTCCCAGCAGGCTGCCGACTCCTCCCTGCCCGCCGTCCTGCCCGCCGGGACTATCGGTGCCGCCGGCGTCAGCCGATGCGTCGTCGCCAGGGTCGTCCATCTGGGGTGCGGCGTTCGCTGCTCCGGAGTCGCCCTGGCCGCCGTCCTGCCCGCCAGGGCTTCCCTGCCCGCCGCCCATGCCGCCCTCGCTCGGACCGGCCGTCACGATCGAGCCCCGGTGGCCCGTCGCGATGGTGCATCCGGTCCAGATCGCCGGGCCGACGATGAGCGAGAGCGCGATGGCGCCGACTGCGGCGCACGAGGCGATGCGACCGGCTCGCGACGGCGGCCGCCCGCCGCGCAGCTGGCCGGCGAGCAGGCGCACGCCGCCGACGACGCACCCGATGAGGCCGACCGCCAGGACGGAGACGGCGATCGGCGCAAGCGCGCTCACGCGGCCGATGAGCACGAAGGCCCATGTGATGCTCAACGCCGACAAAACGAGGGCGATGCACGGCGCCCAGGGGCGTTCGCGCAGCTCGAAGAGCGCTTGGAGGCATCCGGCGGAAAGCAGGGCGACCGCCGGCGCGAGCGCGACGGTGTAGTACTGGTGGAAGATGCCGGACATGAAGCTGAAGACGAGCCACGTGATCGTCAGCCAGCAGCCGAAGACGGTTACGGTCGCATAGCGGAATCTCGCCGTGGCCTCTGCGCCGTTGGCCCCAATGCCCTCTCTGCGGGCGCGCAGGGATCGCGCGGCGATGAGGCATATGATGATGCCCGCGAGCGAGAAGAGGGCGAACCAGGCGAACTGGCCGGCGAAATCGCTGCCCAGCAGGCGTCCGATACCGGTCTCTCCCCACATGCCCGCCTGCCCGTTGCCGCCGGGCGCTACCGAACCGGTCTCATCGCCGGTGAGCCTGCCCAGACCGTTGTAGCCTAAGGTGAGCTCGAGGAAGGAGTCGGTCTGCGATCCCCCTATGTAGGGGCGCGATCCTGACGGCACGATCACGGTGAGCGCGACCCACCAGCCGGCAGCGGCCGCGATGGAGGCGATGGCCACCGTTCCATCGAGGAGGCGCCGCCGCCAGGGGGTGGGCGAGAGCGCGAACAGCGCGAGTGCGAATCCGGGCACGACCAGCAGGACCTGGAACTGCTTCGTGAGGAAGCCGATGCCCACGAGTGCGCCCGCCAGGGCGATGAGCGCGGTGCGCCCGCGATTGCCCGCTCGCGTGGCGGGTCGCGCGAGCGCACGGATGACGCAGTCGGCCGCGAGCGTCATGAGCAGGACGAGCAGCGCGTCGGGGTTGTTGAAGCGGAACATGAGCGCCGCGACGGGCGTGGTCGCGAACAGGATGCCTGCAAGCAGGCCCGCGCCCGCGCCCCAGCAGCGCCGCGCGATGAGGTAGACCGCGAGCGTGGTCGCCACGCCCATGAGGGCCTGGGGCAAGAGGATCGCAAAGGGGCTGAGGCCGAGGAGGCGCACGGAGAGCGCCATGAGCCAGATGGACGCCGGCGGCTTGTCGACGGTGATGGCGCCGCCCGCATCGAGGCTTCCCCACAAAAACGCCGACCATGATTTCGATCCCGCCTGCGCGGCGGCGCTGTAGAACTCGTTCGCGTAACCCGAGGCATCCAGGTTCCAGAAGAAGATGAATGCCGCGAACGCGAGGAGCCCTGCGACGGCGATGGTCTCAAGGCGACGCTGCCCGCGCGTCATGCGCCGCCCCGCGCCGCCCTCGCCGGTTCTTCGAGTGACCGGGCGCTGCTTGCGTTCCGTGCGCGGCGACGCCCACCTGAAGGTTGCCGAATCACTCACCGGGCATCACCGCCCTGCCGAAACGCTGACCCATCGGGCGCCGGTCTCCCTTGCCGGCGGTGTTTCCCTCGTGCTTCAGGCGGTGCATCCCGCGCAGGTCCTTGAGGGCCGTGTCCACGATATGCACGGTCGTGCCCGGGTCCTCTCGCCAGGTCACGGCGACTTCGTTCATCGCGGCGCCCAGGCGTTCGGCTTTGACCAGCAGCTCGGTGTCGAAGAACCACTCGTCGTCCTCCACGAGGGGGAGCAGCACGGCGGCGGCTTCGGAGCTGATCGCCTTGAAGCCGCATTGGGCATCGCGAAAGCTCACGCCCAGGTAGCGGCGGAGCAGGAGGTTGTAGGTGCGCGAGATGACCTCGCGCTTGGCGCTGCGCGTGACGCGCGAGCCCGGCAGCAGGCGCGACCCGAAGGAGACGTCTGCGCCGCCCTCGAGGATGGGGCCGACGAGGGCGGGGAAAGAGGCGAGGTCGGTGGAGAGGTCGACGTCCATATAGGAAAGGACGCGGGCGCACGAGCGCTCCCAGGTACGCTTGAGCGCGCGGCCGCGGCCCTTGCGGGGGATGCGGACGGCGCGGACGGAATCGGGATGCTCGTTCACGAGCGTGCAGGCGAGCTGCCACGTGCTGTCGGTGCTGGCGTTGTCGGCTATGACGACCTGCCAGGAGAACGGCATGCCCGTGCGACTGGCCTTCTGAAGGTGAGACAGGAGAAGCAGAATGGATGAGCCGAGCTCTGCCTGCTCGTTGTAAACCGGTACCACCACATCGACGTCGACCTCGCGCGGCGCTCCGACGAAAACGGCTTCAGGGGTGTTGGGGGAGATGGCGTACATGTGGACTCCGATCTTGCGGTCGCTAGGCATCGATGCCGCCGTCGTTTGAGATGAGGGCCTGGGCGTCGGCGTCCGTCTGGGAGCTTTCGTCGGATCCGCCGGCGTCCTCCGCGCCGTCGGCGAGGTCGGGCTCCTGTCCGCCCGCGCCGCCTGACGGCATGGACGGCGAGCTGCCGCCGTCTCCGCCATCGGGCGACATGCCGTCCATGCCCTGGTTGCCGCTCGGGCCGCCCATGGCGCCCGCCTGGGTCGACCCGGTGTTTCCGCCGACCTCCGTCGCGCTCACCGCGATACCGCCGAGGACCCCTCCAAGCAGGCCGGCGGCAAGGGCGATGCAGCAGACTATCGCGAGCGTCTTCGTGGATTGCGCATCCTTCGCGCCGCCCGCTGCGGGCCCCGTCGTGCGCGCGGGATCCGATGCGGGGCCGACGGAGCCTCTGCGCCGCGGTTGCCGTTGTCCGCGTGCGCGCCATCTGCGCGCTCGGCGGCCCCTGTCCGCAGGGAGGCGCCCGCGGCACCAGGCTCGACGTTTTTGGCCGTATCGGATGCGGGCTGCTGGGGCGTTATCGCCCCGACGGGGATGACGGGTACGGTTCCGTTTTCATGCTCCATGGCGATCTCCTGGGTCGTAGATGTTGACGACGGCGCCTCGGATGCCGAGTCGGCACCCTGGCGCCGCGGCGGTCGCGCCCGTGAGAGAACATGGCGCACGGGCGTCCGCGGGAGGAATGTCCGAGGCGCGACGCATGCGGGCGTCTCGGCGAACCTGTTGTACCGCCCCGGTGCGACGGGACGGCCGCGATGCTTCCGGGCTTAAGTTGCCTTTAGGTGGCAACTGGGCTTCTGCGTTTCCGGTTTGTTGCGGTTTAAGGTTGCGCTTAGGCCCCGCGGCTATCATGGATGCATCGATTGCCCCGCACGCGGGCGGCGGGGTTCGGGATGCGATCGGCCGTCCGTCAAGGCGACGGCCGCTGTGCGCAATGCGAGGGGATGATGCGGTGTGAGACTGTTGCTGGCGGAAGACGAGCCGGGCCTCGTGCGCGCCCTGCAGGCCATCCTTGCGCGCGAGGGCTATGAGGTCGATGCGGTTTATGACGGGACGTCGGCTCTCAAGTACCTGCGCGCCGCGGAGTACGATGCGGCGGTCTTGGACATCATGATGCCGGGCATGGACGGCATCGAGGTGCTGCGAAGCGTTCGCGCGGACGGCAACCGGGTCCCCGTCATCATGCTCACGGCGAAAGGCGGTGTATCCGATAAGGTCGAGGGCCTCGATGCCGGGGCGAACGACTATCTCGTCAAGCCGTTTGCCGCGAAGGAGCTGCTCGCCCGCATCCGCGCCATGACCCGCACCGCCGGCGAGCTCGATGCGAACACGCTCGCGGTGGGCAACGTGCGCCTGAACCTCTCGGCCTGCGCGCTCGAGGGGCCGGAGGGCCGCGAGCGCCTCTCGAACCGCGAGTTCCAGATTCTCGAGATGCTCATGAGGCACCCGGGAGGGCGCTTTCCCACGGAGCGCCTCCTGCTCGACGTATGGGGCGACGAGGCTCCCGAGGGCCCGGGTGTCGTGTGGGTCTACATCTCCTGCCTGCGCAAGAAGCTCGCCGCGGTGGGCGCCGATGTGCGTCTGAGCGCCGCGAGAAACCAGGGCTATGCTCTTGAGGAGGGCTTAGGGGAACGCGCATGATGGGACGGCTCCGCCGGAAGTTCGTGACGGTCGCCATGGCGGCGGTGACCCTGGTGCTTGTGGTGATGGTCGTCTGCATCAACGTGGTGAGCTACATGAACCTCTGCGCGAAGGAGGACGAGCGGCTGGAGATGCTCTCGGCGGGAGGCGGCGCGTTTTCCGGTGCAGGCGACGAGGAGACGCCGCACGACGACATGGGCGGCGCGGCGCCTGCGGCGCGCCCGCCCTCCTACACTCCCGAGACGCCGTTCGAGACGCGGTACTTCACGGTGACCTTTTCCGAAGACGGCGACCTTGTGGAGCCTGATATCGGCAAGATCGCTGCCGTCGACGCCCAGACGGCGACGGCGATCGCCTGCGACGTCCGGGGCCGCGGTTCCACTTCCGGCTTCTACGATGTGTACCGGTACGGCACCTATGCCACCTCAGACGGTTCGACGATGTACATATTTCTCAACTGCGGGCGCGACCTCGACAACTTCAGATCGTTTATGGCCGTGAGCGCGGGGGTGAGCGCCCTCGGTTGGACGCTGGTGCTTTTGCTGGTGTTCGGATTCTCGCGCGCCGCCGTGCGGCCCATCGTGGAGAGCCGCGAGAAGCAGCAGCGCTTCGTCACCGACGCGAGCCACGAGATCAAGACGCCCCTGGCGGTGATACGCGCCGCGAACGAGGTCCTAGCGCTCGAGCACGGCGAGGATGAGTGGACGCACAGCATCGAGGAGCAGGTGGAGCGCCTCGATGCGCTCACGGAGCGCCTGGTCCTGATGGCGCGCATGGACGAGGATCCTTCCGCGCTGACCATGGAGGAGGTCTCGCTGTCCCGACTCGTCATGGACACCGTGGCGCTCTATCGGCCCGTGGCGGAATCGCGCGGGAAGCGCATCGTCGCCGACGCCGATCAGGACATATCGATGCGCGGCGATCGGGTTGCGCTGGCGCAGGTGCTGGAACTTCTGCTCGACAACGCGACGCGCTACGCCTCGGACGGCTCCGTGATCGAGGTCGACGTGCGCAGGCGCGGCCGCATATGCGAGGTCGAGGTGGTCAATGCGTGCGACGAGCTGCCCGCGGGCGATCTTAACCGCCTTTTCGAACGGTTCTATCGCGACGATGCGTCCCGCAACGCGAAGACCGGGGGTTCGGGGGTGGGCCTGTCGGTGGTGCGCTCGATTGTGGAGGCGCATGGCGGCACGGTGCGGGCGGAGGCGCGCGGCGGGCATGCGATCGCCTTCACGATGCGTTTCACGTCATAGGCGGGGCCCGTGGCGAAACGGATGTCGTCACGGGCCCCGGTCCGGTTGGTCTGAGCCGGCGGGATGGCAGCCGCGTGCGCGCCTCCGCTACAGATACTCGATCTGCGCACCTTCCGTGTCGCAGGTGAGGATGTGCGTCTCGCAGGCGGGGAACGCCTCGCGCAGGCGAACCTGGAGGAACTTCGCCACGATGGTGTCGTCCGTGACGGCCATGAGGGTCGATCCGGATCCAGAGATCCACAGCGTGCCCGCGCCGCCGTCCAGGCAGGTCGCGCGGATCGCGTCGTAATCGGGGATGAGCGCACGGCGGAAGGGCTCCTGCAGGCGATCGTCGTTTGCGTCGGCGATCAGGCCGAGGTCGCCGGTCTCCAGACCGCGCGTCATGCCGGCGATGCGGCCCATCTGCCACACGGCGCTGGACAGGGGGACCTCCTGCGGAACGACCTTGCGCGCCTCGCTCGTGTGCACCTCGTAGGGCGGGATCACGGTGATGAAGCGCAGGCGGGCGCTCACGTCGTAGCGCAGGCAGCGGGGGAGTCCGCCTTCGGGCGTGAACGAGCACACGGCGCCGCCCAGGATGGCGGGCGCGACGTTGTCGGGGTGACCCTCCACGGCGGTGGCGATGCGCACGAGCTCGGCGCGGTCGACGGTGTGGCCGGTGAGCGCCGCGGCCGCCATGATGCCGGCGACCACGCAGGTGGAGCTCGACCCCAGGCCGCGCGCCACGGGTACTTCGGTGGAGATATGGAGCTTCACGGGGAAGGGCTCCTCGCCCCACTCGCGCAGCGCGTCGACGAAGGAGACGTACACGAGGTTGCCCTCGTTTTGGAACTCCTCGGGGCAGCCGGTGATCTGCAGCGTCTCGGCGCGCTCGAACGTGAAGTGCGAGTACAGCGAGACGGCCATGCCGAGCGTGTCGTAGCCGATGCCGAGGTTGGCGCTGGTCGCGGGAACGGTGATCTTGATCATGCGGGGCCTCCTGAGGGGTGCTGAATCGGCTGCTGGGAGCGGGCGCGGGCGCGTGCCAAAAGGGACGTACCCTAACGGCGCGCCGAACGTTTAGCCGTGCCGTTAGGGTACGTCCCTTTTGGCACGGCGGATGGCTACAGCTTCGCGGCCGCAGCCTCCACGAAGGCGCCCATGTCGTCGATGTCGACCACGGCGTCGTGCAGCACGGGCTTCTCCTGCAGCTCGGCGAGCTGGGCGGGCGCGCAGGTGCCGGTGGCCTGCTCGAGCACGTCCATGCAGGCGAAGTCGTCGTCCGGGCAGGTGAGCCCGAGCGATTCGGCGACGACGCGCGGGAACTTGTACGGGCTGGCGGTGGAGAGCAGGACGCGCGCGCGGGCGCCCTCGGCCGCCGGCGCCTCGCCCATCACGTGATAGCCGCAGGCGGTGTGGGGGTCGATGAGGTAGCCGCACGCGTCCCAGCAGTCCTTGATGGCCGCGGCCACCTGGTCCTCGCTGGCCCAGCCGCACCCGAAGAGCTCCTGGATGCGCGCGAGCAGGTCGGCGGGCAGGGTGTAGGAGCCCTCTTCGGCCAGCTTGCCCATCAGGTCGGCCACGAGTTCGCAGTCGCCGTCGGACAGGTAGTAGAGCATGCGCTCGAGGTTGGAGGACACGAGGATGTCCATGGAGGGCGAGGTGGTGGTGAAAAAGGGGCGCTCGCGGTCGTAGGTTCCCGTGGTGAGGAAGTCGTAGAGCACGTTGTTCGCGTCGCTCGCCACGATGAGCTTGGCAACGGGTAGGCCCAGGCGCTTGGCGTAGTAGCCGGCGAGGATGTCGCCGAAGTTGCCGGTGGGCACGCAGAACTCGACGGCGTCTCCGACTGCGATCGAGCCGGCGCGCAGCAGCTGGGCGTAGGCGGCGAAGTAGTACACGACCTGCGGAACCAGGCGGCCGACGTTGATCGAGTTGGCGCTGGAGAGCTGGACGCCCTCGGCTGCCAGGCGCCCGGCGAGCTCGGCGTCGCCGAAGATGCGCTTCACGGCGCTCTGGGCGTCGTCGAAGTTGCCGCGCACGGCGCACACGGACACGTTGCCGCCCTCCTGGGTGCTCATCTGGAGCTCCTGGACGCGGCTCACCTTGCCCTCCGGGTAGAAGACGGTGATGCCGCATCCCGGCGCGTCGGCGAAGCCCGCGAGGGCGGCCTTGCCCGTGTCGCCGGAGGTGGCGGTGACGATCATGATCTTCTCGGCCGCGCCCTCGTCGTCGGCGCTCGTGCGCGCCATCAGGCGGGGGAGCATCTGGAGCGCCACGTCCTTGAAGGCGCTCGTGGGCCCGTGCCAGAGCTCGAGGACGGACGCGGGCGCGTCGTCGGAGGAGATGCCCGAGCCGTCGAGCGCGACCAGGGGGGTCACCTCGTCGCTCGCGAACGTGTCCTCGTACGCCTCGGCCACGCAGGCGGCGATCTCGTCGGCGGAATAATCGGTGAGCAGGGCGCCCAGTACCTCGCGCGCGAGCTCGAGGTAGCCCTTGTCCGCCAGACCCTCGAGGGGCACCTGCGCCTCGCCGAGCTCGTCGCTGACGAACAGGCCGCCGTCCGGGGCGATGCCGCGGCGGATGGCCTCCTTGGCGGTGTAGGTGAGCGAACGAGAACGTGTGCTATGGTAGATTCCCATATTGGAAGCTCCTCACGTATGCAGGCGGAAATCGTTGCTTTATCGTAGCAGAGCCTCTGCGGGCGGGCGTGCGCTCCGTGTAATTGGTCCGGCCGTCCAAGCAGCGTCCACAGCATGTTCTCGGTTTCGAAACAATGCCGTCATGCTCGGCGCCCCGTCGCACGTCCTCAGGTACACTTGCTCGTACTAAAGCGGCTCCTGCGGGAACGGACCGGCTTGCACGGGGCCAGCTTTCGAGTGGGGCCGCACGCCCGCAGGGCCGGGCTAGTGCCAGATGATCGATACGCAGGGAAGGTTTGCAGCGCGCATGATCAAGATCGCAAAGTTCGGCGGCTCGTCCGTCGCGTCCGCCGAGCAGTTTAAGAAAATCAAGGCAATCGTCGATGCGGACCCCGCGCGCCGCTTCGTGGTGGTGTCCGCGTGCGGCCGCCGCTTCTCCGGCGACGCCAAGGTGACCGACCTGCTCTACCTGGTCGATGCGCACGTCAACTATCATGTGTCTTGCGAGGATCTGCTCGCCGACATCGGCCAGCGTTATTTCGACATCGCCGACGAGCTCGGTCTTTCCTACCCCATTCGCGAGGAGTTCGCCGCTTTCGCCGAGCGCGCCCGCTCGGGCGGCTACACCACCGAGGAGCTCGTGAGCCGCGGCGAGTACTTCACCGCCCGCCTCATGGCCGAGTACCTGGGCCTGCCGTTCATCGACGCCATCGACATGGTCGCCTTCCATCATGACGGCACGCTCTCCATGAAGCGCACCGCCGAGCTGGTGCGCGAGAACGCCCGCGAGGGCGGCTTCGTGATGCCCGGCTTCTACGGCGCCACGCGCGAGGGGCAGGTCAAGCTGCTCGACCGCGGCGGCGGCGACATTTCCGGATCCATCCTCGCCCAGTGCCTCGAGGCCGACCTGTACGAGAACTGGACGGACGTCTCGGGCTTTTTGTCCGCCGACCCCCGCATCGTCGAGGGCGCGCAGCCCATCCCCCGCATCACCTACGAGGAGCTGCGCGAGCTCTCCTACATGGGTGCCTCCGTGCTGCACGAGGAGGCCGTCTTCCCCGTGCGCGACGCCGGCATCCCGCTGGTCATCAAGAACACCAACGCGCCGCAGGACCCCGGCACCGTCATCTCCGAGACCGCCAAGGAAGGCGACTCCGAGCCCATCATCACCGGCATCGCGGGCAAGCGCGGGTTCATCGCCATCAACGTCTCGCGCGACCGCACCAAGAGCCGCATCGGCTTCATGCGCCGCGCGCTGTCCGTCTTCGAGCGCTACGGCGTCTCCGTCGAGCACATGCCCACCGGCGTCGACCAGTTCGCCGCGGTCGTCCAGGCCGCCGACGTCAAGGACTCCCTGTGGTCGCTGATCGCCGACATCAAGAAGGAGGTCGAGCCGCTGGAGATCGAGGTCGTCGAGGATCTGGCGCTCATCGCCACCGTCGGCCGCAACCTGCGCGGGCGTCCCGGCGTCTCCGGTCACCTGTTCGGCATGCTCGGCCAGGAGGGCGTGAGCGTCCGCATGATCACCCAGGGCTGCGACGAGATCAACATCATCGTCGGCGTGGAGGAGAAGGACTTCGATTTGGCCATCAAGACCATCTACCATGCCTTCTCCGACGAGAACGGCATCGTGAGGACGTCGGACCTCGAGCCGGTGGCGGCGCCGTTCTAAGCCGCCTTGCCCGCTCCGGCCGCCTGCGCCATGGCCGGCGTGCCATAAGGGCACGTCCCTTCCGGCGCGCTCTGGAGTCTGCCGGGGTTCTTGAAGCCAGCTGTCCACTCGTTTTCTATCCGTTCGCATGCGCCAGCCGCCGGGATCGTCCGCGGAGGAGTTCGTGCAGCGTCCCGTAAGGGGGAACAACCATGAAGCAGTACACAGTCGCCATCGTCGGCGCGACGGGTGCCGTGGGCACGCAGATGCTTGCATGCCTGAAGGAGCAGGACTTCCCGGTCGGCGCGCTCAAGCTGTTGGCCAGCCCGCGCTCGGCGGGCAAGGTCATCGCGACGCCCTGGGGCGACGTCACGGTCGAGGTGGCCGCGCCCGAGGCGTTCGACGGCGTGGACATCGTGCTCGGCGCCGCAGAGGACGATGTCGCGAAGGCCCTCTACCCGGAGGCCGTCAAGCGCGGCGCCGTGGTGGTGGACAACTCGCACGCCTTCCGCCTGGACGAGGACGTGCCGCTCGTCATCCCCGAGATCAATGCTGAGGACGTCAAGGGCCATCACGGCATCATCGCCAACCCCAACTGCGCCACCATCATCGGTCTCGTTCCCACCTGGCCGCTGCATAAGCTCGCCGGCGTGACGCGCATGATCGTCTCCACCTACCAGGCCGCCTCCGGCGCCGGGATGCCCGGCATGCTGGAGCTCGAGGCGCAGATCGGCGCCATGGGGCGCGGTGAGGAGATGCCCGAGCCCCGCGCGTTCGCCGCCCAGCTGGCGAGCAACCTCATCCCGCAGATCGGTGGCGAGAAGTTCGAGGGCTTCACCTCCGAGGAGATGAAGATGCAAAACGAGGGCCGCAAGATCATGCACCTGCCCGAGCTGCGCGTGAACTGCACCTGCGTGCGCGTCCCCGTGCTGCGCTCCCACTCCGAGAGCGTGACGCTGGAGTTCGAGCGCGACATCACGCTCGATGAGGCCCGCGAGGCCCTTGCCGCCGCGCCGGGCGTCAAGCTCGTGGACGACCTCGAGGCCGCTAGCGCGCACGACCGCTGGCCCATGCCGCTCGATACGTCCGACCAGGACCTCATCTGGGTGGGCCGCGTGCGCCGCGACATCTCCAACCCCGAGGCCCTGTGCGGCATCACCTTCTGGTGCTGTGGCGACCAGATCCGCAAGGGCGCGGCGACCAACGCCGTCCAGATAGCCAAGCTGCTGACCGAGTAGCGGCCCACGGCACGCGCCGCTCAGGCGTGCCGACCGGACCCGTTCGATCCATCCTCCGGCCCTTTCCGCTTCAGGCGGGAAGGGCCTTTTCTGTTCGGGGCGCGTTCGCTTCCGCATCGAGGTCGATGGCGTGGAGTAATCCCACACATCGCGTAAAAGTGTGTACAATCATGCCAGTTAGCGGGCGCGAGATCTGAGGCCCGCTTTTTCACCTCGGCGCCGTGCGCCTTGATTCCAGATTGGTCGTGATGGTAGTGGCACAGTACGCGATCGTGGTCGAATCGGGTTCGGACGTTACTCCCGACCTGTGCGAGCGATACGGCATCGTGCGCGCCCCCATGCACGTCACCATCGGGGACGAGGTCCTCGATGACGGTTCCATCTCGCCGCTGGAGATCTATTCCCGCTGCAACGAGATGGGCGTCCTGCCCAAGACGAGCGGGTGCTCGCCGGCGGACTTCGCCGATGTCTTCGACCGCATCCACGCCGAGCAGCCCGAGGCGCAGATCATCCACCTCGCGTACTCCGCCGCCACCACGTGCTCCTATCAATCCGCGCTCATCGCCGCCGAGGGTCGCGACTACGTGCATTCGATCGACACCAAGTTCGTGTCGGTGGGGCAGTCCTGGATTGCGCAGGAGACCGCCAAGTTCATCGAGGCCAACCCGGATGCCACGGTGGAGGAGGTCCTCACGTTCGCCGAGCGCGCCTCCGAGCGCGTCCTGCTGGGCTTCGTGCCCACGGACCTCGCCTTCCTCAAGGCCGGAGGCCGCTTGTCCAACATGGCGTTTCTGGGTGCGCACCTGCTCAAGATCAAGCCGTGCATCGAGGTGACCGGCGGCACCTTCGTGGCGACCAAGAAGTTCCGCGGCTCCATGCTCAAGGCGTCCAGGGCGTTTCTCGACCACATGGTCTCGCTCGGCGACATCGATTACTCCTGGGTGGGCCTGTCCGACGAGCTGCGCGACGATATGGCCGCCTATGCGCGCGAGCTGGGCTTCGAGGACGTCACGTGGACCCAGGTGGGCGGCGTCATCTCCAGCCATTGCGGCCCCACCGCCTTCGGCGCGATCCTGCTCAAGCGGGTGTAGAAGCTGCCTATTGATTGACACTTGATAATTGTGATGAGGGTGTCGCATTCTTTGCGTCCAGACTCGCACTCTTAGATAGTAAGGCCATCTAAGGGGGTTGGGGGAGGAATGCAAGACATGCGAATCTTTTGAGTACGGATGGCCATTGATGAGCGCCGCACCTAGTTAGTACTGTCGCCCCCCCGAGGGGGTGGTGCTAACGGGGTGCAGCACTTACCATTGATATATTAAACAACGCCGCTCGCTGTATTCCTCTTGATGAAATGTTCTATATATTGGATTTTAAATCAACGCCTATGAGAGGAGTATAGAAATGACGATACGAATTCGACATACGGCAATATGTGTTGCAGTTATTTCCATCTTGGCTCTCATGTGCCCTATTTCTGGCATTGCCCAAACGGAAGATGCAGATAATATCGCATATGAACAGGACTCCAATTCTAAAGTCTTTGTCAATAGAATGCCTGCAGATGAAGCGGTTCTTCTGTTTGCGGTCCAACAAGAAGGAATCCCATGTGACCAAAACGTTGTTGCCCCCTATGCATGTAACGCGAAGGCAAATGCAACTGTCAGAGCTTATAAGGTCAGTCGAGAGGGCAGGAGCTATATCGATCTATTTGTGGGCCTCAGTGCTCCATTGGGAACATGCGTGAGAATTAAAGGCATTACCGATGGATATTACAGGGGAGAAGACCTCACTGCTGGAAATAACTATTTTAGAACACCGTTCAGCGGATCTCAGATTGTTCCAAGCGGAGCGTTCAATCTGTATGTTGAAGGTGGGATTGCGATTAATCCCAGTCATAGCTATGACGTCTCTTGGCATTTTAAATCTTGGCTGTTGAACGGTATCGATTCTTACTATAACGGCTCGAAGACAATCTTCTCATAATGAGAGATTCAAATGAGGCACCGTTGGAAGTCTGCTTCGATCCGAGCGTCTCCGCATGTCTGCATGCGTGCAGGGCGTGCGGGGCGTCGGTCGGGGCTGTGGCCGTATGGCATGAGGACCTTACGCTCGGCGCTCTTTCTGATTGGACCGCTGTCGGCAGATGCGCCGCCCTGCAGTCCATGGGCATCGAGCTGCCCGACGATTTCGTTTGTGCATGGGAATCGTTTTGCGATCAGGTGGCGCGTGCTCGCGCCATCAGGGTTTGGCGCGGCTCTGCTCCCTACGAGGTGATGGGGGAGTATGCGCTCTGCACCATGGTCTCTCCGGCCGTGAACGTCGTTGCCGTAGATGTGGATCGATGCGGTCTGATCGATCGAGGCGATTTGAGTATCGAGGCCTTCGATGACGCCGTGCGTTCGGCGGAGGGCGTCGATATCGTTGGCCAGGGGAGCCTGTGGCGCAGTCTGCCGGCGGACGGGTTGCTGCGCACCTTGGAGGGCGGGGTTCCAGCCCCATGCGATGTGGACACGTTTGACGACGTTGTCCGAGGCGCAATCGACCGCTGCGGCATTGGGGACTTGGCTGGTTTGGGCGTCCAGTGCTCCGTTGCATGCCGTGAGACCGCGGGTGGCGAGATCAACCCTGAGTTCTTTATTGAGCGGGCGCGCAGGCTGTCGTGTGGCGATGCGCGTGGATGATGTCCGATTCCTATCGTGACGGATCCAAAGGCGAGGTTCGCGCCGAGGCGTGTTGGGTAGTGCGCTGACGACTCACCCGCGTCCTACAGCTCGCTGCGCAGGCGCCGCATGCCGGCCAGGTCGGCGAGCGCGGTCCGCAGGATGCGCACGCTGCTGCGCGGGTCCTCGCGCCAGCGCGCGGGCAGCTCGTGCAGGCGCAGACCGGACCGCTCGGCGCGCACGAGCAGCTCGGTGTCGAAAAACCACCCGTCGTCGGCGACGGCGGGCACGACCTCGCGCGCGACGCGGGCGCTCACGGCCTTGAAGCCGCATTGCGCATCGCGGAACCCCACGTGTAGATAGCGCTGGAGCAGTGCGTTGTAGATGCGCGAGATGGCCTCGCGCCCCGCACGGCGCTGCGTGCGGGCGCCCGGGGCGAGACGCGAGCCGAACGCGATGTCGGCCCGTCCCTCCAGCACGGGGTCCACGAGTGCGCCCAGCTGCGCGATGTCGCAGGAGAGGTCGACGTCGGAGTAGGCGAGGACGTGTGCCGGGAAGGTCTCCCACGCCCGTTTGAGCGCGCCGCCGCGGCCAGCTCGCTCGATGACGAGCGCGCGCACCTCGCCGGGATAACGGCGCTCGAGGCGCTCGGCGATGCGCGGGGTGGCGTCGGTCGATCCGTTGCTCGCCACGACGAGCAGCCAGCGCATGCCCGGGCGCTCACTGGCGAGGGCACGTAGGGCGTCCAGCGCGAGCAGGCAGCCGCGCTCGAGGTCGCACTCCTCGTTGTAGGCGGGCAGGACCAGGGTAAGGTCGCGTTCCTCATCCGAGGTGGGGTGCGTGCCGGCCGTCATCGCATCTTCCATGGGCTACTCGGCGCTCTTGAGCGCGCCGACCATGTCGATGCGGTCGAGCGAGCGGTCGGTGGCCAGGTTGACGATGATCGTGAAGGCGAAGGCGAGCGCGACGGCGTACACGTAGGTGAGCGGCTCGACCTGCACGTCGAAGTAGAGCGAGGGGAGCTGCAGGATGTAGGTGAAGCTCTCGGCGAGGACGGCCCCGAGCGGCACGCCCGCCAGCGCGCCGATGGCCGTGAGGATGAGCGTCTCCTTGTTCACGTACGTGTGGACCTCGCCGGCGCGGAAGCCGAGCACCTTGATGGTGGCGAGCTCGCGCTCGCGCTCCGAGATGTTGGTGTTGGAAAGGGTGAACACCACGACGAACGAGAGCGCTGCCGCCATCGCGGTGATGAGCACCACGACGGAGTTGACGATGGTGAAGTTCTTCTCGAAGTCGCGCTCGAGCGCACGGGTGCTCGTGAGGGAGAGCCAGGCGTCGCTCGCGGCCGCCTCCCCGAGGGCGATCTGCTGGGCGGGGCTGCCCGAGAGCTCGGCGAGCAGCGCGTTGTCGGGCGCGTCCTTCCCGAACGCGTCGCGGTAGGCGCTCTTGGTGAGCAGGACCGTGTTGCCCAGGTAGGCGAGCGGGATGCCCGCGACCTTCACGTCGGCGGCGTCCAGTGCGGAGTCCTGGATGCGGACCGTGTCGCCCGCGCCGAAGCCGAGCACCTGGGTCGCGTTCTTGGTGATGAGGACGCCGTCCGTCACGGAGAGCTCCGTCCCGGCGTCGTCGACGGTGCCTATGTAGGATCCCAGATCGCCCGCCAGCGCATCATCGACGGCGATGAGCTGCACCGTCTCGGCGTCGCCGCCGTGCTCGAGGGTCACGCTGTCGATATAGACCGGAAGCTCGTCCTCGATCGAGACCCCTGCGGCGTCGGCGCGTTCATGCAGCGCCTCGCGCGCACCCGCGAAGTCGGCGGCGGTGGACACGGCGGTGAGGTCCGCCTTGGTGACCGATCCGTACTGCTTCGCCGAAAGCGAGGTGACGGTGTCGCGGATGCCGAAGCCGCAGATGACGAGTGCGGTGCAGCCGGCGACGCCGACGACGGTCATGAGGGCGCGCTTCTTGTAGCGGAACAGGTTGCGCGCCGTCACCTTGTTGAGGAAGCCCAGGTGGCGCCAGAGCGGGCGGATGCGCTCGAGCAGGATGCGCGCGCCCGCGCGCGGCGCACGGGGCCGCATGAGGGAGGCCGGGGTCTCGGCGAGCTCCTGGCGACATGCGAGCACGGTCGCGCCCACGGTGCCGGCGGCGAACAGCCCCACGGCGAACAGGGCGCGCAAGGCGTCGAAGCCGAGGTTCCAAGCGGGCAGGTCGTACATGGCGCGGAACACCGTGAACAGGAACTCCGGCAGCGCGACGAATCCGAGCAGGCAGCCGACGGCGCCGCCCGCGAGGCAGGCGTACAGCACGTAGCGCACGTACTTGGACAGGATGCGCCGGCGCGAGTAGCCGAGCGCCTTGTACAGGCCTATGAGCGTGCGCTCCTCCTCGACCATGCGCGTGGCGGTGGTGAGGCTGATGAGGATGGCGACCACGAAGAAGATGAGCGGGAAGATCGTCGCGATGGACTCGATGGACGACGTGTCGGAGTCCACGCTCGCGAAGCTCGAGATGCTCGAGCGGTCCTGGATGTACCAGGTCGCGCTCTCGACGCCGGCGATCTGCTCGCGGGCATCGGCCACCTGCGCGGCCACCTGCGCCTGCTGGCGGGCGAGCTCGGCTTCCGCCGCGGCGCGCTCTGCGGATCCTGCCGGCATGTGCGCGATGCGGTCCTCTTCCATCTGGAAGGAGACCGCGGCGCCCCGCTCGAGTGCATCGATCTGCTCGGCCGCCTCGACGGTGAGCTCGTGCTCGCGCGCCTCCTCGCGCTCGTCGCGCATGGTCTCGATATCCTGGGCGACCGCGTCGACGAGTTCGGTGTAGGCGCTCGAGTAGCAGTCCTTGTCCTCCGCGCCCGCGACGCGCACGCGGATGGCGGTGTAGACGTCCTGCGCCGTCGCGCCCTTCGTGACGTAGAAGCCGTAATCGGAGCTCGCCGTGGCGCGGAAGGCGTTGGTCGAGGTCTCGGCCAGAACGTCGGTGGGGTCCTTCACCACGCCCGTGATGGTGTACTCCTGCTGCAGGAACACCTCGACGGCGTCCGGGTCGGAGCCGCCGCGCGCCGAGAAGGTCACCGTGTCGCCGACGCGCTTGCCCGCGTCGTTGAGGTACTTCTGCGTGACGGCGACCTCGTCGTTCGCCTCGGGCAGGTCGCCCTCGACGAGGACGGGCTGGTCGATGTTCTCCTTGGACAGGGAGGTGACCTCGACGCGCTCGCGCTGGGAACCGAGGTTGGTGTAGGCGGTCTCGCCGTAGATGCCCTCGGCGACCTCGACGCCCTCGACCTCGCGGATGGCCTCGAGGTCGTCGCCCGTGAGGCCGAGTGTCGACTGGACGGAGATGTCGTAGAGGTTCTGGCGGTCGAAGTAGGCGTCCGCCGAGTCGCGCAGGTCCTCGCAGCCGGCGTTGAGGCCGATGAGCATCGTGGTGCCGAGCATCACGATCACGGCGATGGAGAGGAAGCGCTTCTTGCTGCCCCGGATGGTGCGGGCGATGCCGCGCCGGAACGCGGGCGTGTTGAGGTTCTGGGGCTCGCTGACCTCCCACCAGGCGACGTCGCGCGTGAGGAAGCTCGGCGTCCGGGGCTCGTCCTGCCCGCCTGCCGGGCCGGTCGGGGCGGAGGTGCCTTCAGGGTGCCGGGTGGAGCCGTCGCGGGCGGCCGCGGCGTCGTCGATGCGGTCGTTCGGGGTATCCATGGCGTCTACCACTCGATCTGCTCGACCGGCGTGGGCGCGGGGTTGACGTCCTCGGACACGACGCGGCCGCTCTTGAAGCGGATGAGGCGGTCGGCCATGGGGGCGAGGGCCGAGTTGTGGGTGATGATGACCACGGTGATGCCCTCGGTGCGGCAGGTGTCCTGCAAAAGCTTGAGGATCTGCTTGCCGGTCTGGTAGTCCAGCGCGCCGGTGGGCTCGTCGCACAGAAGGAGCTTGGGGTTCTTCGCGAGCGCGCGGGCGATGGAGACGCGCTGCTGCTCGCCGCCGGAGAGCTGGGCCGGGAAGTTGTCCTGGCGGTCGGCGAGGCCCACCTTGGCGAGCGTTTCGGCGGCGTCGAACGAGTCGGGGCAGATCTGCGCCGCGAGCTCGACGTTCTCGAGCGCGGTGAGGTTGGGCACGAGGTTGTAGAACTGGAAGACGAACCCCACGTCGGCGCGCCGGTAGTCGACGAGCTCCGCCTCGCTGGCGGCGGAGACCTCGCGCCCGCCCACGGTGACGGTGCCGGAGGTCACGGCGTCCATGCCGCCGAGGATGTTGAGGGCGGTGGTCTTCCCGGCACCCGAGGCGCCGAGGACCACCGCGAGCTCGCCGCGCTCGACCGTGAAGCTCGCCCCGTCGAGGGCGTGGATCTCGCCGCCGCCCGAACCGTAGGCCTTGATGACGTCCTTGAACTCGATGTATGCCATGAGGTGACGCGCCGTCCCTTCTTCGCTTCTGCGTATCCCCCTATTATGCCCAAAACGCCGCGCGCTCGGTCGCGCTATCCGGCGTGCCGATGGGGACGCACCGTTTTGGCGCTCCCGTCATCTCCGGTCGGCATGGGGACACCGTGCGCGCGGGGCGCGCCAAAAGGGTGCGTCCCTATTGGCGCGCCCCGACGACGCGGCGCGCGCTAGACTGGTTGCATTCGAGAGCGGCGCGCACGGGCGCGCAGAAGGGAGGAGCCACGATGGCGATCTTTGGAACACGGGGCGGGGCCCCGGCGGATGCGGGCGACATGGACGCCGCCCGCGGCCTCATCGAGTTCATCGAGTCCAGCCCCACGATGTTCCACGCCGCGGCGCGCATCCGCGAGCGCCTGGACGCGGCTGGCTTCACCTATCTTCCGGAGGGCGCCGCGTGGTCCGTCGTCCCGGGCGGGTCGTACTACACGCAGCGCAACGGCTCGAGCGTCATCGCGTGGCGGGTGGGTTCCGACGTCCCGGCGCCCGCCGCAGGCGCCGCCGTCCCGGACGGCAGCCGGGCCCCGTACCGCTTCCAGCTCGCCGCATCCCACTCCGATTCCCCGACGTTCAAGGTGAAGTCGGCCGCCGAGGTCGAGGGGGCGGGCGGGTCGCTGCGGCTGGATACCGAGGCGTACGGCGGCATGATCGACTACACGTGGTTCGACCGCCCGCTCACGCTCGCCGGCCGCGCGCTCGTGCGGGAGGGCGGCCGCATCGAGAGCCGCCTGGTGGCCCTCAACCGCGACGTCGCGCTCATCCCGAGCCTTGCGATCCATATGAACCGCGACGTCAACAAGGCCTTCTCTCCCAACCGCGCGAGCGACCTCTTTCCGCTCGTCTCCGTCGGCGACCTCGCGGCGGGGTCGCTGGACCTGCTCGTCGCCGATGCGCTGGAGGTCGCACCCAACCAGGTGATCGCGCGCGACCTGTTCCTGGCCGTCCGCGATGCCGGACGCGTGTGGGGAGCCACCGACGAGTTCATCTCGGCACCGCGTCTGGACGACCTCATGTGCGCCTACGCGTCGCTCGAGGCGTTCGTCGCCTCGTCCAACGCCTCGGCGGTGACGGTCTTCGCGTGCTTCGACAACGAGGAGGTCGGCTCGGAGACCAAGCAGGGGGCCGCATCGACGCTCCTCGCCGACACGCTTTCCCGCGTGAACGCGGCCCTGGGGTTCGGCGCGGAGGACTACCTGCGCGCGCTGTCCGCCTCGATGCTGGTGAGCTGCGACAACGCCCACGCCGTGCATCCGGCGCGCCCCGAGCTCGCCGATCCGCTCGCGGGCCCGCGCCTCAACGGCGGGCTGGTGGTGAAGGAGGCCGCAAACCAGCACTACTGCACGGACGCCTTCAGCCGTGCCGTGCTCGCGGGGATCCTCGACGATGCCGGCGTCCGCTACCAGGCCTTCTCGAATCGCAGCGACATGGCGGGAGGCTCGACGCTCGGCAACATCTCCAACACGCAGGTGAGCCTGCACGCCGTCGACGTGGGCTGCGCCCAGCTCGCGATGCATTCGTGCTGCGAGACGGCCGGGTCGCGCGACGTCGCCCTCGCCATCCGCGCGCTCGAGGCGTTCTACGTGGCGGATATCCGCATCGAGGGGGCCGAGGCCGTCACGCTCGGGGCGTAGGCTCCCTCGATGCGGCTTGCCTTGCGCCCCGTCGCGCGATCGCCCCGCCTCCGGCCTCGCGGTGCGGGGGGCGTGTCGCGCCGGACCGGCTTACGGCGACGCGACCGACGAGGCTCTGGGCCCGCTTCGATGGCTCCGCCTGCGCAACAGGCGTCCATCCGATAATGCGAAGCGCCCTCGCATCCGTCGGGGATGCGAGGGCGCTTGCGGTCTTCATCGAACAGGGCCGATGGGGCGGGGCCGCCGATATGGCCGGCGCCCCGTTCCTGGTACGCCCTCCTACAGGGCCACGGCGTTGCGGACGGGTTCGCCGGCGGCGAGGTGCGCGATGTTCTCGGCTGCGATCGCGGCGATGTTGTCCAGCACGACCGGCAGGTGGAACTGGCCGGAGACGTGCGGCGTCACGAACGCGCCCGGAGCGTCCCACAGCGGGTGGTCGGCGGGGAGCGGCTCGGGCGTGGTGACGTCGAGTGCCGCTCCGGCGAGGTGCCCGCTCTCGAGCGCCGCGATGATGTCCTCCTGGATCACGAGGTCGCCGCGTCCGCCGTTGACGAAGAACGCCCCGGCGCGCATCTTCTCGAAGAAGGCGGCGTCGGCGAGCCCCTTCGTGGAAGGGCTGCTGGGCAGGAAGGAGGCGACCACGTCCTGCTCGGGAAGCAGGGCGTCGAGCTCGTCCATGGCGTGGACGGCGGTGAACCCCTCCGGCGCGGCGCCCAGGCTGCGGCGCACGCCGTGGACCTCGGCGCCCATCGCGCGGCAGAGGCGGGCGAAGTGGCTGCCGATGTCGCCACAGCCCAGCACCAGCACGCGCGCGCCGGCGAGCGTGGTCACCTGGCCGCGGTCGGTCCACTCGTGGGCGCGCTGGTCATCGCGGTAGGTGTGCAGGCGCTTCATGAGGCAGAGGAGCATCGTGAACATGTGCTCGGAGACCGCCTGGCCGTATGCGCCCACCGCCGAGGCGAGCTGCGCGCCCGCGGGCAGGATGCCGGGGCCTGAGTACTTGTCGTAGCCGGCGGAGTTGAGCTGCAGCAACTTGAGGTTCGTCGCGGCTGCGAGGCGGGTCGGGGCGAGGTTGCCCACGATGACGTCGGCGCGGGCTATCTGGTCGTCGGTGACGTCGGTGCGCGAGGCGTGCGTGAACGTCGCGGCGGGCGCGCCGGCCATGAGGACCGCCCGCTGGGCATCGTCGAGGGGGAGCAGGTTGAGTACGTTCATGGGTGGATCTCCTTTGCTAGGGGTCTCGGGGGGGTCGAACGCTTAGTGCGGCCGGATGGGCCGTCGGGCGGCCCGGCGCCGCGGCGGGCGCCTACTCCCGGGCGTCGGCGTCCCCGGCGGGTGCCTCGCGCGGGAGTATGAGGTTGAGGACCACCGCGACGACCGTGGCGACGGCTATGGACGAGGTCCCGAACACGGTGTTCACCCATGCGGGCATGCCGGCTCCGGCGAGCGCGCCGACGGACTGCTCGATGCCGATGCCGAAGGCGACCGCGAGTCCCATGAGGGTGGTGTCGCGCTGGGAGAGGCCCTCGCGGGCGAACATCACGACGCCGTTCATGCCGATGGTGGCGAAGACGCCGATCGTCGCACCGCCGATGACGGGCTGGGGGATGGCGGTGAGAAGCGCGGCGAACTTGGGCAGCAGGCCGGCTGCCAGCAGGATGGCCGCGGCGAGGGTGAAGACGGAGCGGTTCACGACCTTGTTCTCGGCGATGATGCCCACGTTCTGTCCGTAGGTGACCGTGGGGATGGTGCCGAAGAGCGCGGCGACGGCGCCCACGATTCCGGTGGCCATCATGCCGCCGGAGAGCTCGGCGTCGGTGGCCTCGCGGTCCATGTTCGCCGAGGTGACGGCGGACAGCTCGCCCATGACCTGGACGATGTTGACGATGGAGACCACCCCGATCATGGCGCAGGCGGCGGGGTCGAACACGATCTCGAACGGCATGAACGCGGGCAGGGAGAACCAGGAGGCGCCACCGACGCCCGAGACGTCCACCATGCCCATGCCGCAGGCGAGCGCAAAGCCCCCGACCATGCCGAGCAGGATGCCGCCCAGCTTGAGGGTGCCCCTGGCGTAGGTGCCCACGCCGAACGTGACCGCGAAGGTGGTGAGGGCGACGATCCAGTTGGCGAGCGAGCCGAAGGTCTCCGCACGCTCGCCGCCCGTCATGGACTTGACGGCGACCGGGCAGAGCGAGAGCCCGATAACGAAGATCACGGTGCCCATGACGACGGGCGGGAAGAGGAAGCGGATGCGGCGGAACAGCGCGGCGCAGACCATCACCAGGACGCCACCGACGATCTGCGCGCCGAGCACGGCCTCGAAGCCCATGTCGACGCCGATAGCGCGGAAGGCGGGGACGAAGGTGAAGCTCGCTCCCATGACGATGGGCAGGCCCGAGCCGATGCGCCCGAACAGGGGGAACTGCTGCAGGAGCGTATCGAGGGCGGAGAGCAGCAGGGCGGCCTGGATGATGCGCGCCTCCTGTTCGGGGGTGAAGCCGCAGACGGCCGCCACGATGATGGCGGGCGTCACGATGGCGGCGAAGGCGGCGAGCACGTGTTGGAGCGCCAAGGGGATGACGCTGCGCGCCGGTGCGCTTCCGCTGCGCTGGAACAGCGCGCTGTCCTGCTGTGACATGGGGGTTCCTTCCTTGGGGTGTCGTATCGATATCCGTTTTACTGTAACGGAGATGGGTGCGTGCGCGCGGATGAAAAGGCTCTTCGGGCGACGGCTCCGGCTTGCTGGGCGCTTCTCGGGGGTGCCGGGTCGCTTAGATGACGATGCCGTCGCAGTGGTCGACCTCGTGTTGGATGATTTGCGCGGTGAAGCCATGGAAGGTGCGCGTGCGGGGCCGGAAGCGCTCGTCGAGATAGCTGACCTTAATCGTGCGGTAGCGCACGGCGTCGCGTTCGCCCGTCAGCGAGAGGCAGGATTCGCGCGCCTCGTAAGGGCCGCTGCGCTCGAGGATCGTTGGGTTGTACATGAGCAACGGGGTGCCCCCGTCGTCGACGACGATGATGCGCCGCCGCTGCCCGATCATGTTGGCGGCGAGGCCAACGCACTCGTGCGTATGGGCGGCGAGCGTGTCCAGCAGGTCCTGGCCGCATGCGGCGTCGTCTGGCGTGGCGTCTTCGGACGGCAGGCGCAGCATGAACGGGGATGTGACGATCGGTCGAATCACGGGTTTCTCCTGGTGTTGGGCGGCGGTCTGGTCTTTTGGGCAGCAGGAGGGGGGTCGACGAAGTCTCTCACCCCTGAAGTGAGTGGAATTTTCGCGACCCCTTAGCATGCCCAGCAAAATGACCAAGAAATCAGCAGTAAAAGTGCAGGTGAACACTTTGTTGTAAAGGAGTGTATCCGGCGGTCCCGAAATAATCCACTCACTTCGAGGGGAAGAGAGAAAAGCGACCCCTCAGGTTTGGCATGTCGCGTTTTTCTACCTGTGTTCCGGCGGGGGCAGAGGGGCGTGGCGCCGGGCGTGTAGGGAGAACTGCGAGACGCTCAGTCTCCGACGATGTGCACCTGGCAGCTGCGCATGGTGGCGAGTGCGGCCTCGTGGGCGGCAGGGGTGACGCCGGCGCAGAGGGCGGGGTTCACGGTGAGCGGGACCTCGGGAAGCGCCGCCTTGATGAGCAGGGCGTTGCTCACCACGCAGATGTCGGTGCAGAGGCCGCAGAGCTCGATGGAGTCGATCGGGGCGGTGCGGTGCTCGGAGGCGAGCCAGTGCGCGAGCCCGGTGGAGCCGAACGTGGGCTTCTCGAAGACGCGCGCGTCGCGCTCGGCGCGAACGGCCTCGAGGGCGGGGACGAGATTCCAGCCGTGCGTGCCGCGAATGCAGTGGGGAACCGGAAGGTTACGGCCCTCCTGGGTTTCGGAGTAGTCGGCGCCGTGGGTGTCGAGGGTGAAGACGACGGTGCCGTCGAAGGATGCGGCGCCCTCGGCGACCGCATCGACGATGGCCTGTGCTTCGGCGCTGCCGAGCGCTCCGTCGACGAAATCATGCTGCATGTCGATGACGACGAGGTAGTTGCTGGACATGGCGGGCTCCTTTTCAGATGGGTTGATTTTTGGTTTGCTTCTAGGATTAGGGAATAATCGCTTCCCTTGGGTTTGCCCTTAGTTTCTCTGATTGTTCGAAGCTGGAAAAATGAGCTTGAAGTCGGGCTCCGTTGGGTCTCAAGGCCTTTTCAGCTGGAAGTGCCAGGGGGCGATCTGCGAGGTCTGAGTATCTGGTGTTCTCCAGTGCGCTACTGATTCGGATTTTCATGGATGCCGGATCAACGGACAGTAGGTAACTGTCAAACAGGAGATGTATGTCGGCTCGCAATAGGATGCCGTTACTAGGGAATTGGCTTTTCGGACCAAGGTAGGATGTAATGTGCGCCGCTTGGAGCGCGGGCGCGTAGTCGAAGTGGGACATGGCACATTTGCCTGAATACGCTTCAATAAGGTTTCTTCTAAATTTGGCTTGTTGCTTTCTGCGAACTTGATAGGCAAGGGCAACCTCTCGCTCATCAGCTTCATCCATTAAGTCGAGAGTGCTGTCGACTTCGGATAGACTCGACAGGTCGATGTCCGCTTCGGGGAGATCGCCTAGCTCCTCCATCAAGGAATGTTGTTCTTCTGAGCTGATCGGTGAGAGGGGGCATGATCCCGGGTCGCTGCGAACCGGGCCATGAAGCCAGAACATTCCCGTAGAGGTATTGTGGCGCTCAACGAAGGCGAGGCCGTGGCAACGATATTGCGCCCTTTTTTCTTGAGTGAAAACGCCGACGGGTAGGCCACGCCTGAGGCATGCGCAGAGCGATTCATTCCAAATCGGCGAGGTTCGGTCGTCTCCTCGATTGTGTTTATGCGCGCAATAGCAGAAGATCCAGGTGCCGTCATCTAGATAGTGCATGTTATCAGCCTCGTAGATCTGGATGCCTTTTGAGGTGACTGATAAGGCGTATTGATGCGAAGCGGGCTTGTGGATACCCCGTTGTGCCGCGAGCTTTACGTCAATCCCCGCAGGGGCGTTGTTTCCGTACGGGCGCGGTCCAACAAACCCTTCATGCTCCATGAACCAGCGGTAGGCGGGGATGAATTCGGAAGGGGCCTTTTGAATCGCGCGAGTGATAGAGAGTTCGGATCCGGCATATTGCATGATTGCCATATCGGTTCCTCCTTGCCGTGCTTTTCTGAAAGTATATCGATCGGAAGATCCGAGCGTAAGGTCGGACGGCGCAGGGTCCCCCTAGCGCCCTAGCGTTTAGATGGTCGTCTCACTGATGCGGAATGCGCATGGCGCAGTCATATTTTTCGGACAATCAGTACGTGCCGATACGACCTGTCGTCGTTGCAGGGAATCAGGGGGCCTGTTAACTTGAGGAGCGGGAGAGGCTGTTTGGTAAACATCAAAGTGTCCGCACGGGGTCGTATGGTTAGGCCATCGAAAAGAGGTGTCGAAATAAGATGCCCGAACGACCGGCGCGCAAGCCCGGTCGCCGCCAAAAGATGGGAGCCATCATGTACGAGCCGTCTCGTAACCTGCTTACGTTCCACGTTGCCGGATTTCAGTTCCACGACGGAGCCCTTGTGCTCTCGGAAATCAAGGTGGGGGATGTGCTCGAGCTCGTCCCCGAGCCGGATAACCCTCACGATCCCGATGCCGTCGCGGTGAAGTTCCGCGGCACCATGTTGGGCTACGTTCCCGCCGAGTCCGCGGGGCCGCTTGCGGTGATGTTCCATTACGGTCACAAGGACGCCTTCGAGTGCCGCGCCATCCAGGTAGCGCCGGACAAGGACCCCTGGAAGCAGCTGCGCGCCTGCCTGTACGTCACGGACGCGCGGTAATCGAATCATCCGCATGCAGCCCACGGAAAGCGGGGGCGGGGCGAAACCTCTTGGTTCGCGCCCCGCCCCCGCTTCGCGAGGAGTCTCTATGCTGCGGCCGCCGACTAGATCGCCGTGACGGCTTTCTTTGCGCCCTCGACGTCCGCGGTGCCCGCCTCTTCCCGGTCGCCAGCCGATACGTCCCCTTGGCCGCCGGTCGACGCGCCGTCATCCGCCCCGGCTTCCGTTCCGGCCGCAGGTTCGTTTCCTGCCGCGCCGCCGGTGGTCCCGCCGCCCGACCCGTCCTGGCCCTCCGTGCCACCGCCCGACCCGTCCGTGGACGGGGCCTGCTGGGTGCCGGCGTCTTCCTCCTGATCGCTCGTCGCCACCGCCGCGCCCCCGTCGGGGCGGGGGGCGTCGGGCTCGTATGTGGCGGCAGGGGCGTCATGGCCGCTGTCGCCCTGCGCCTCCGCCGACTCCGCGGCTCCCACCTTGGTGCCCAGGCCCTCGCCCGCCGTGGCGAGCCAGATGCCGCCGGCGCACACCGCGACGGCGAGCAGGCCAGCCATGACGGAGAACACGACGACCTTGCGCTGCGTCGCCTCACGCTCGGCCTTGGCGCGCGCCTGGAGCTTGGAGGGCGCGATGCGCGCGCCGCGTACGGGCGTCGTCTCCATGCGGGCGGTCTCCTCGGCTGCGCCGGCGGCGTTGCGCGGGGTCGTCCCGGCGAGCGGGGCGGCGTCCTTGATCTTGCGCGCGCTCGCGGTGAGGAAGCGCCGGTAGATCTGCGATGAGACGACGGTTACGACGGAGCTCACCGCGGCGCCGATGATCGAGCCGGCGATGCCGATGTAGGACGCCAGCGCCACGGAGGTCGCGGCCGCCGCTGCGCCGGCGAGGATCTGCGGCACGGAGATGCCATCGAAGAGCCGCTCCTTGGGCGCTATGGCCTGCGTCTGCCCGATGGCGTCGTCCTGGTTGTAGCGCGTGCGCTCGCTCGAGGGGGTGTAGATGCGGGTCTTCTGGCGGTCGGTGTACTCGTCGCTATAGGGTGCAGCCATGGGGTGTGCCTCCGATTCATGGCGGATGATGCATAGGGGTGCGTGCGGTCCGCGGCGCCGCGCCGCGCACCGTCGAGGCGATGCCCATGATTGTGGTACCCCGCCCGCTCGTGCGCCCCGTCGTTTCCGAGAGTTCAGAAAGAGCCGACACACGGGGAGGTCTTGTGGAGAATGGCCGGCCCCCGTCTCGCGTCTCCTTCGTGCGCCCGTTGCGCGAGGGGTCCGTCACCTGCCGTGCCGCCGCGCGCCGCCTGCGCCGGGTGGCGCGCGAAGCTGCGCTCGCCGACGTCGGAGGGGCCGGCGGCCGCTACAATGGAGTGCACGAACGAACGAGATGGGGGGCATCATGGACGAGCTGTTCAGTTATTGGTCGCGCGCCGCCGGCGTCGGGTCGGGGGACGGGTTCTTCCGCGTCGCCGCCGCGACGCCCAAGATCCGCGTCGCCGATATCGCGGGCAACGCCGCCGCGATCTTGGAGTGCGTCTACGCCGCCGCCCGCGAGGGGGTGGGCGCGCTCGTGCTGCCCGAGCTCTGCCTCACGGGCTATACCTGCGGCGACCTGTTCCACGACCGGGCGCTCCTCTCCGCCTGCGAGGTCGCGCTCATGGGCCTGCTCGAGGACACCGCCGACATCCCCATGCTCTTCACCGTGGGGCTTCCCGTCGCCCAGGGGAGCAAGGTGTGCAACTGCGTGGCGGCCTGCTGCGCCGGCAAGCTGCTGGGCTTCACCGTCAAGCAGAACCTTCCGAGCTACGGGGAGTTCTACGAGAAGCGCTGGTTCGACCCCGCATCCGTAAACTCCGTGCGCCTGTCGTTCGGAAGCGGATACGTCCCGTTCGGGTCCCACATGGTCTACCGCTGCTCCGATCCCGGCATGCAGGACGTCGCCATCGGCGTCGAGGTCTGCGAGGACCTATGGGTGCCCGCGCCCCCGTCCGTGGCGATGACGACCCAGCTCGGCGCGACGGTGATCTTGAACGCCAGCGCCTCGAGCGAGGTCGTCGGGAAGTCCGCCTATCGCCGCGACCTCGTGCGCGGCCAGTCCGCCCGGCTGTTCTGCGCCTACGCGTACGCCAACGCGGGGGAGGGCGAGTCGACCACCGACCTGATCTTCTCCGGTGAGAACCTCATCGCCGAGAACGGGGCGCTGCTTGCCAAAACCGACATGTTCACCTGCGACATGGCCGTCGCCGACATCGACCTCGACCGCCTGATGTCCGAGCGCCGCCGCTGCAACACCTGGGCTCCCGAGCCCTTCAGCGGCGTCGCGTGCCTGGAGGTCCCCTTCTCCTTCTCCGGTTCCGACGCTTTCGACGACGAGGGCGAGGGAGGGGCCTGCGTCTCGGCGCCCGGGGAGGACGAGCGCGCCGAGCGGGTCGCCTGCCCGCTGTACTCCGCCGCGGAGACGCTGCGCGTCGCTCCGCGTAAGCCCTTCGTGCCTGCGGGCTCGTCCGATCTCGCCGAGCGCTGCGAGACCATCTTCAACCTGCAGGCCGCCGGCCTCAAGACGCGTCTTGCCCACACCGGTACGCGTTCCGCCGTGATCGGCCTTTCGGGAGGCCTGGATTCCACGCTCGCGCTGCTCGTGACCGTGCGCGCCTTCGACGCGCTGGGGCTCCCGCGCACGGGCGTTCACGCCGTGTCCATGCCCGGGTTCGGCACCACCGCGCGCACCAAGTCCAACGCCGAGCGCCTCGCGGAGCATCTCGGGGTCGACTTCCGGACCATCCCCATCGGCGAGGCGGTCCGTGGGCATTTCGCCGACATCGGGCACGATCCGGATGTCGCGGACGTCACGTATGAGAACGCCCAGGCCCGAGAGCGCACGCAGGTCCTCATGGACCTCTCCAACGAGCTCGGCGGCTTCGTCGTCGGCACCGGTGATCTTTCCGAGCTCGCCCTGGGATGGGCGACCTACAACGCCGACCACATGAGCATGTACGGCGTCAACGCCGGCGTGCCCAAGACGCTCGTGCGCCATCTCGTCGCGCATGCCGCGGAGTCCTTCGGCGGGGAGATCGCCGCCGTGCTGCGCGACGTGCTCGACACGCCCGTCTCGCCCGAGCTGCTGCCGCCCACGGGCGACGGCGAGATCGCGCAGTGCACCGAGGAGCTGGTCGGCCCGTACGAGCTGCATGACTTCTTCCTCTACCACATGCTGCGCTTCGGCTTCGCGCCCGCGAAGATCTACCGCATGGCCTGCCGCGCCTTCGCGGAGCCGTCCGCGGACGGCGAGCCGGCCTACGAGCCCGCCGTCATCCTCTCCTGGCTTCGCGTCTTCTACCGGCGTTTCTTCGCGCAGCAGTTCAAGCGCAGCTGCCTGCCCGACGGCCCCAAGGTGGGAAGCGTGAGCGTGAGCCCCCGCGGGGACTGGCGCATGCCGAGCGACGCTTCCGCGGCGCTCTGGCTCGACCAGGTCGAGGCGCTCGAGGCTTAGCGCCTGCGCGCGGCGCCGGCGCCTGCACGGCGCGCTACACTTGAGGACATGACCGAATCGTCCCGTGCGCCGGGACGTGAACCGGGGGCCCGTGCGCGGGTCCCATCGTGAGCCCGTTCGTACGGGCGCAACGGAAAGGACGACCCATGAAGTTCGCAGACCGTCTCGACCTGTTCGGCGACGAGGTCTTCGCCTCGCTCAACCAGAAGCGCCTGGCGCTCGAGGCGCAGGGTCGCACCATCTACAACCTTTCCGTGGGCACCCCCGACTTCGAGCCGTACGAGCACGTTGTCGCCGCCCTGCGCGAGGCGGCGCTCGACCCGGCCATGTGGAAGTACTCGCTGCGCGACCTGCCCGAGCTCAAGCAGGCGGTGTGCGACTACTATGCCCGCCGCTTCGGCGTGGAGGGCATCACGCCCGATATGGTCGCCTCGTGCAACGGCACGCAGGAAGGTGTGGGGCATCTGGGCCTGGCCCTGCTGAACCCCGGCGACACCGTGCTCGTGCCCGACCCGTGTTACCCCGTCTTCGAGGCGGGCGCCAAGATCGCCGGCGCCAAGCTCGAGTACTACCCGCTCAACGCCGAGCATGACTTCCTGCCCTACGTGGCCGGCATCGACCCCGAGGTCGCCGACCGCGCCAAGTACATGATCGTGTCCCTGCCCGCCAACCCCGTTGGATCGGTGGGCAACGATGCGCTCTACGACGAGATCATCGCCTTCGCGCGCGAGCACGACCTGCTCATCGTGCACGACAACGCGTATTCCGACATCGTCTTCGACGGGCCGGCCGGCGGCACCTTCCTCGCGCATCCCGGTGCGCTCGAGGTCGGCGTCGAGTTCTTCTCGCTGTCCAAGTCGTTCAACGTGACCGGCGCGCGCATCGGCTTCATCGTGGGCCGGCCCGATGTGGTCGCCGCCTTCGCCAAGCTGCGCAGCCAGATCGACTTCGGCATGTTCTTCCCCATCCAGAAGGCCGCCATCGCTGCGCTCGAGGGCCCGCTCGACGAGGTTGAGGCCCAGCGCCTCAAGTACCAGGAGCGCCGCGATGCGCTGTGCGACGGCCTCGAGGCCCTGGGCTGGGAGCGCCCGAACGCCCATGGCTCGATGTTCGTGTGGGTGAAGCTGCCCGGCGGCCGCTGCGACTCCATGGCGTTCTGCGAGGAGCTCATGGAGAAGGCGGGTGTCATCGTGACGCCCGGCGCGAGCTTCGGCCCCCATGGCGAGGGCTACGTGCGCATGGCGCTCGTGCTGCCGCCTGCCGGCCTGCGCGATGCGGTGGCCGCCATCGCCGCCGCCGGCATCCGGGGTTAGCCCTTCTTATTTCTTTCGCCCGCTCGCGGCTCTCGGCAGGCGTCGAGGGCCGGGCGGGGCGGCGGCGGGGCGCCGTCGAACGGTTTGCTATCGACTGAGGAGCGAGTTTGTCGGATATCGACGTGTCGGTCATCGTGCCGTGCTATAACACCGAGACTTATCTCGACCAATGCTTGACGAGCATCGAGGCCAACGACTCCTGTTCGCTCGAGGTGATCGTGCTTAACGACGGGTCGAGCGATTCGTCGCTCGACATCATGCGCGCCCACGCCGCCGCCGACCCGCGCGTCCGCGTGGTGGACAAGCCCAACCAGGGCTACGGCGCCACCGTGAATCGCGGTATCGACGAGGCGCGCGGCTCCTACATCGCCATCGTCGAGCCGGACGACTACCTCAAGCCGGGCATGTACGACACCCTGTTCGACCTCGCCCGCCGCACGGGTATGCCCGACGTCGTCAAGTCCGCGTATTGGCGCGTGTGGATGCCCGGAACGCCCGATGAGCGGCTGTTCCGGTGCGCCTACTACAAACGCGTGCGCCCGGTGGGCGAGGCGTTCGCCCTCGCGGAGTGCCCGCGCCTCATCATGCACCACCCGAGCATCTGGTCGGCGCTCTACCGCCGTGATTTCCTGGCATCGCATGCGATCCGCTTCATGGAGGTCCCCGGGGCGGGCTGGGTGGACAACCCGTTCCTCATCGAGACGCTCACCCAGGCCGAGCGCATCGTCTATACCGACGAGAGCTTCTACTGCTATCGCGAGGACCTTCCCGAGTCGTCCACGGCGCGGCGGCCCTACGCGCTGGCGTTCGAGCGCTGGGAGGACATGGCGGATGTCCTCGATCGTCTGGGCGTCCGCGACGCGGGTGTCCGCTCCGCCCTGTATACCGTGGGCTTCCGCCATGCGGGCCTCGCCATCGGCCGGGGCGCCTTGGCCGACCCCGAGCTGCGGCGCGAGATCGAGCGCATGTTCGGCAGGATGGACCCCGGCTTGGTCTCCGAGCTGCCCGCTGTGCCGGCGGAGCTCAAGCGCACGTTCTGCTCATTGAGGGGTATCGAGCCGTGCAAGGTTTCGAATCTGCGCTACTTGGCCTATCTTATTGGGGAATCGGCTCACGGCCTGCGCACCAACGGCCTCGGCTTCGTGTGCGCGCATGCGCGCATCGTGCTGCGTCGGCGCTCGGAGCGGGGCCGTTCCATGTCCGCATCGGACGACGCATAGGATACGAGCCGCGTCGGGAGGCCCCGCGCGCGAGATAGAGGACGGTCAATGGCTGGGAAGAAACGCATCGCGGTGTTCAGCATCGACGCGAAGCTGGGCGACGAGGTTCGCGGGGCCACGCGCTACACCTTCTTGTGCGAGCTGCTCGCCCGCGCCGGGTACGAGGTGGATTTCATCACCTCCCGGTTCCAGCATTGGGACAAGCGCTTCCGTGACGCCGCGACGTTCGATGCTGGCACCGATGCGTTCACGGTCCGGTTCATCGAGGAGCCGGGCTATCCCAAGAACATCTGCCCCCAGCGCATCTGGTCGCACCATATCGCCGCCAAGAGTGCCCGCACCTATTTCGACGAGCACCATGATTACGATCTGATCTACTGCCAGATTCCCCCCAACGACGTAGCGCGCGAGATCGGCCGTGCCGCCAAGCGCTACGGCATACCTTTCGTGATCGACGTCAACGACCTTTGGCCGGAGGCGTTCAGGGTCGCGCTGGACATCCCCGTGGTTTCCGATGTGCTCTTCTGGCCGCTGTACCGCCAGGCGCGCGCGGCATACGACCTCGCCGACGCGGTCGTGGGGACGTCTGACGAGTACGCGTCGCGCGCCTTCGCCGACCGCCCACGCGATATCCCGAGCATCACGGTGTACGTGGGCAATGACCTGTCGGCCTTCGACGCCGGGGCCCGTGCGCATGCCGCAGAGGTCGTCAAGCCGGAAGGGGAGGTGTGGATCACCTACGCTGGCACTCTCAGCGCGTGCTACGACCTGGTCACGCTCGTGCGAGCCGCGGCCTCTGCGCAGAAGACCGATCCGCACATCAAGCTCAAGCTCCTGGGTGACGGCGCGGCGCGTCCCGATATCGAGCGCGCCGTCGCCGAGACCGGTTGTGACGCGGAGCTGGTGGGCTACATGCCCTACGACGTGATGGCCGCATGGTTATGCGCTTCGGACATCACGGTCAACTCCTTGGTGGGCAAGGCCGCCCAGAGCATCGTCACCAAGATCGGCGACTATCTCGCCGCGGGCATCCCGATGATCAACACGTCCAAGAGCGCCGAGTTCTCCGCGAAGGTCGAGGCCGACGGCTTCGGCGTCAACGTCGAGCCGCAGAATCCCGACGCGATGGCGGCGGCGCTGCTCGAGCTCGCCGCGGCCCCCGACGCCCGCGCGCGGATGGGCGCCCGTGCCCGTGCGGTCGCTGAGGAGCAGTTCGATCGTCCTCACGCCTATCGCAAGACCGTCGAGCTTATCGAACGGCTTATCGAGGAGCGCTAGCCTCCGTTTGGCCTCCTGTCTCCCTACCGTCGCTTGTCATACTCCTTAGTATTCGGTGAACGGTAGCAACTAATCCTATAAGTGGTAGATAATAGGAGCGTAGTTTGTTATCGGCCGGGTCTGGCCGATGTCCAGATTGGAGATAGCTATGGTCAACGACAGGAAGGTCGCCATCGTCGGATGCGGTTTCGTGGGCTCTTCATCCGCTTTCGCGCTGATGCAGAGCGGCCTGTTCTCCGAGATGGTCCTGATCGATGTGGACCACGCCCGCGCGGAGGGCGAGGCGCTCGACATCAGCCATGGCGCCCCGTTCGCCAGCCCGATGAAGATCTACGCGGGTGACTACGAGGATGCCGCCGACGCCGCGATCATCGTGGTGACCGCCGGTGCCGCCCAGAAGCCCGGCGAGACGCGTCTCGATCTGGTCAACAAGAACGTCAACATCTTCAAGTCCATCATCCCGCGCATCCGCGAGGTGGGCTTCGAGGGTATCCTGCTCATTGTCTCCAATCCGGTCGACGTGCTGACGTACGCCGCCATCAAGATGAGCGGCCTGCCCGAGAGCCGTGTCATCGGTTCGGGCACCGTGCTCGATTCCGCGCGCTTGAAGGATGCCCTGGGCGATCACCTGGGCGTCGACCCGCGCAACGTCCATGCCTACATCATCGGCGAGCATGGCGACTCCGAGCTCGCGGTGTGGTCGAGCGCGAACGTCTCGGGCGTGCCCCTCACCAGCTTCTGCGAGATGCGCGGGCATTTCGACCACGAGGAGTCCGAGCGCCGCATCGCCGACGAGGTGAAGAACGCTGCGTACGAGATCATCTCCAGGAAGCATGCGACCTATTACGGCATCGCCATGTCCGTCAAGCGCCTGTGCACCGCGATCATGCGCGACGAGAAGCACATCCTTCCCGTATCCAGCTTGATGGTGGGGGAGTACGGCCTGTCCGATATCGCGATCTCCATGCCCACGATCGTCGGGCGCAACGGTATCGAGTGCCGCGTCCCCATCTCGCTCTCCGCCGAGGAGCTCGCCGAACTGCACCGTTCCGCGAGCGCGCTGAAGGACGTCATCGACCAGTGCGATTTCGATTAGAAGCGCTGCTCGGGGAGCTGGATATTTGTTCTATGAGGGCGGTGGCCGACGGGTCGCCGCCTTTTTGTGCCGTGCAGGACGATTGTTCTGGTCTTGAGACAATGCTGGCAGCGACCAGACGCTGCGGGTTATGTTGATGCTGCGGGTCCATTAGCTGTTCGACGTGGTTGGCATGTCGGGCTTGCGCTTTTTGAGTCTATTTAGATGGTTGGATTCGGTGACGTTCGTTTTTGGTCGGTGATGACTGCGGGCCATGCATCAAACAGGGGTCAGAATATACGAATCTAACCTTAACCCCCTGAATGTTTGGACATTATTGGCAAATATAGAAGGAGGGGCAGCCGCAATGGTCGCTCTGCTGCGGGTAGTCGGCATCGTTATGCGGCATATGTCACTTAACGGGAGGCATTGCGGCGCAAAGTTCGGCGTTTTTGCACTGAACGCCTTTCGTGGGGAGACCGAGCGCCCAATCGGACTTATATATCTGCCAAATCTGTCTAGAAATATAGGGGGTCAAGCAAAAAAAGAACCTGGATTGTCCGAACGCCGTGCGGCAACTATGCCTGGACGGTGAGGGTACGCAGGGCGGCCTTGTCGACGAGTTCGACCGTTCCGCGGGAAAGGCGGACATGCCCCTCGTCGGCGAAGTAGCGCAGCATGCGCGTGACGACCTCGCGCGCACTGCCCATGTGATGGGCGATCTGCTCGTGCGTGAGCTTGAGGGTCGCGGACCCGGTGCGCGCCGACTCATCGAGCAGGAAGATCGCAAGGCGCGTGTCGAAGCTCATGAACAGGACTTGCTGCATGACCCACATGCAGTCGCTGAAGCGCTCGGTCGCCTGGCGGAACGTGAACGCTTCCGCATGGGCGTTGGCCTCGGCGACGCGTGCGTAGGTGCGCGGCTCGACGACGAGCAGGCTGGAGCGCTCCGTGGACTGGAGCACGATGTCGAAGGTGACCATGGGCAGCACGCAGCTTGCGGCGAGCACGCAGCACTCGCCCGCCTCGACGTGGAACAGCGTGACCTGTCGCCCGTTCTCGGCGTGCATCGAGGCGCGCAGCGAGCCCGTGCGCACGAAGACGACCCCGGCGCATCCGTGACCCGATCCCTGCACGGCGACCCCGGCCTCGACGTCGACGATACGGCTTGCGGCGGCGAGCTCGGCCCGCTCCGCCGGAGCAAGGTGCTTCCAGAAGGGGATGCGCGAGAGTTCGGTTTCGCTGGGAGCCATGGGACCTCGATTCTGATCGGTCTCCCTATGGTAGGCCTTCCGGCGCGTTTCCGATAGCCGAGCGATGCTGATGCCGCGATCGTCCGGTCGCATCCGTCGAGCTCCCTTGCCGGCAAATGGGCGGGCCGCTCGAGCGACCCGCCCGTATCCTACTTGGGCGTCTTGTTGGAGGGCGCGCCCCCTACGCGCGCATGCCGCAGGGGCCGACCTCGGAGTCCTCGACATAACGGCCCTCGAGGACCTGCTCGTAAAACCCGTATCCCCCGGCGACGTTGGCGCAGGAGAACCCGTGCTGGGCGAGGATGCGGCAGGCAACGTAGCTGCGCAGGCCGCTTTGGCAGTACACGAGCAGGCATCGGTCGCGGGGGAGCTCGCCGAGGTGTTCGCGCAGCTCGTCGAGCGGGATATGGACGGCGCCCTCGACATGGCCGCGCCCCCATTCCCCGACGGTGCGGGTGTCGAGCGCGAGGGGACCATTCGGGTCGGCTGTCTCGACGGCGCGTTCTACTCCCGTCCACGTCACCTGGTCCACGCGCTCTTCGAGGATGTTCTGGATCATGAAGCCGGCCATGTTGACCGGGTCCTTTGCCGAGGAATACGGCGGCGCGTACGCGAGGTCGAGCTCGGCGAGGTCGTAGGCGTCCATGTGCGCGCGGATGGCGACTGCCAGCACATCGATGCGCTTGTCGACGCCTCCGCGACCTACGGCCTGCGCGCCGAGGATGCGGCCGCTGCCGCGCTCGAAGAGCACCTTGAGGGTCATGGCGTGGCCGCCGGGGTAGTAGGACGCGTGGTTAGGCGGGGTGAGCACGACTGAGTCGAAGTCGATGCCCGCGGCCTGCGCAGCCCGCTCGGTGAGTCCCGTCGCGGCGACGTCGAGGTCGAACACCTTGAGGACCGAGGATCCCTGGGATCCGGTGAAGGGGTGCTCGATGCCGCAGATGGCATCGGCGGCGATGCGTCCCTGCTTGTTGGCGGGGCCGGCGAGCGAGATGACGGCGGGCTGGCCCGTGACGGCATGGGCGACCTGGACGGCGTCGCCGACGGCGTAGATGTCCGGGTCGGAGGTGCGCATGCAGGCATCGGTCCGGATCGCCCCGCGCATGCCGAGCTCGAGGCCCGCCGCCCGCGCGAGCGCGCTCTCGGGGGTCACGCCGACGGCCAGGATGGCGATGTCGGAGACGATGCGCTCGCCGGTGTCGAGCAGGGTCGCGATGCCGTCCTCTACGTCTGCGAAGCCGGTCACGCCAGCACGGAGGCGCAGGTCCACGCCGCCCGAGCGCAAGCGGTTGTGGACGAGGGCTGCCATGTCGGCGTCGAGCGTGGGCATGACGTGCTCGCCGCGCTGGAGCAGGGCGACGGCGATGCCGAGCTCGCGCAGGTTCTCCGCCATCTCGAGGCCGATGAAGCCGCCGCCCACGACCGTGGCGCTGCGCGCGGCGCCGTCCGCCACCGCCTCGCGGATGCGGAAAGTGTCCTCCACGCTGCGCAGCGTGTGAAGGCGCGCGCTGCCGGTGCCCGGGATGTCCGGGACCGTCGGATGGGCTCCCGGGGAGAGGATGAGCTTGTCGTAGGGCTCGGTGTAGACCGTGCCGTCGTCCAGCTTGCGGACATCGACCGTCTTGGCGGCACGGTCGATCGAGATGACCTCCTGGCGCACGCGCACGTCGATGCGGAAGCGCGCGCGGAAGCTCTCCGGCGTCTGGAGGGTGAGCTTACGCTTCTCTTGGATGACGCCGCCGATGTAGTACGGCAGACCGCAGTTCGCATAGCTGACGTAGCCGGTGCGCTCGATCATCACGATCTCGGCGCTCTCATCGAGCCTGCGCAGTCGCGCCGCCGCCGATGCGCCGCCCGCGACGCCTCCTACGATGACTACCTTCATGGTTTATCCCCTGCCTTTCACGATGGAGCCGGACCAGCGGTTGATGCCGCCCATGTCCGTGACGTTCTCGTACCCAAGGATGCGCAGCTCGGTGCACGCCCGCGCGCTCCGTGCGCCCGAAAGGCAGTACACGAACAGCGGGAGGCTGAGGTTCGGATAGGGCGTGCGCGCCGTGCGGATGCGGTCGAGGGGGATGTTGACGGCCCCGGGGACGTGGCCCGCGGCGTACTCGTCCGCGCTGCGCACGTCGATGACGGCGTGGTCGCCGACGGACTCCGCCCGCTGCATCTCGTCGTTGATATCGGCCCCGCCCCCGAAGAGGCTCTCGAAGAATCCCATGGTGTCGCTCCTGTTCATCGGAAGGTTACGGCTTCATCCTACGGATGGGCCGACGCGCGTTCAGTGACTAAGTCACCCCGCGGGCGGGCGGCGCGCGCCGGCGCCTATAATGGTTGGGCTCAAATGAACGGTAAGGAGACGCCCCGCATGAAGATCAATCACGCCGTCCTGCATATCTTGGATTTCGAATCGGCGGTCAACGTACTGTCCCAGCGCGAGCTCGACCTCGACACGCGGGCGGTCCGGTCGTTCGTGACGTCGCATCTGCGCCGCGCCCGCACGAACACGGACAACAGGCGCGGGACGTTCGCCGAGAACAGCGCGTTCGCCGGGGAGCTCAAGGCGTTCCTGTTCGGCGACCGAGACTTCATCGACCTCTCGCAGCAGATCGCCGAGTTCTTCTCAAGCGAGCTCGCCCGCGCCGACAAGGCCGAGTCGACCGACGTGCTGGTCGCCGACTTCGAGGATGACGACGAGGTGCGCTGGTTCGCGGTCCTGCTCATGGCGAGCCGCACGGCCTTCATGCACGAGGTGGCGCGCGAAGGGGGCGAGGTGCGCAACGATATCGCCAAGCGCTATGCGATCCTTCCCGCGCCCTCGCAGAAGGTTACGTCGTTCGCCCTGGTCCGCGCGAGCTCGCTCGACATCCTGTACCAGGACAAGAAGCGCAAGATCGCCGGCGAGGACGCCTTCATCGTCCCCGACGGCCTGCTGCAGTGCGCGACGGGCGTGTCGGGCAAGGAGGTCATCGACACGGTGACGAGGGTGGTCGAGCAGGTGGCGGAGGAGCACGGCGCCAACGCCGCGGTCGCGCTCGCCCGCGCCAAGGCCGTGGTGGCCGAGAAGGTCGAGGAGGACGAGGAGATCGCGCCGTGGGATCTTGCGGAGGAGATCTTCGAGGACGAGCCCGTGCTGCAGGAGAGCTTCGAGTCCGAGATGCGCGAGGAGCAGCTGCCCGAGCGCGTGCCCGTGGAGCGCGCGATCGTGGAGCGCGCCCCGGTGCGCAACCACAAGATCCGCACCGATACCGGCATCGAGATCAGCTTTCCTGCGGAGATGCTCAAGAATTCCGAGTACGTCGAGTTCGTGAACGAGCCGAACGGCCTGATCACGCTCTCCCTGAAGAACATCGGGTCGATCGAGAACCGCTAGCGGGGCCGCCGGCCCCGCGGTCCCCGACGCAGCGGCGCGGCGGGCGTGCTCCCGCCGCGCCGCATCGCCGGCTGATCGCGCCGCCGCGATGGCCGGCGCGGGCCACGGGAAACGTTGCAAACCTGCCCCTCCATGGGTCTCGCGACGCAAAAGGGGTATATCGTACAGCATGGCGAAACCGCCCGGCGCGCATACCGGGAGGTCGGTTCAGCGGATGGGAGGGAACATGGCGAGGACGCGGTCGCGCGCCAAGAGCGGCAAGCGGTCCCGGGCAAAGCGCGGTGCCGCCCCGGCACGGGTGCCCGCCGCCCCCGTGCCCGTCGTGGCGCCCATGCCCGAGGTCGCCTCCCCGAGGCAGGAATCCGGGTTCCTCGCGTACGTTCGCCGCGAGTTCGACACGTTCTGCCGCCGCCCGCTCTGCGCCGTCGACAGCCTCGTGCTCTCCTGGATCTCCTACACCCGCCTGCCCGACGCGCTGTTTGCCGCCTGCACGCCCGAAGGGATCGGCATGCACGAGCTTCTGCGCGCGGAGGACATGCCTTGGATGGTCCGGCGAACATGGGATCCCGAGAGCAGCCGCGACCTGCTGTTCGCCGTCTGCGCCAACCCGCGGTTCCGCGATATCCGTCTGGCGGATTTCTGCTTCAGGACCGACCCGGGTCGCGAGGAGCAGTTCGCCGCGATGACGTTCCTGCTGCCCGGCGGGGGCGTGTGCGTGGCCTTTCGCGGTACGGATTCCACCCTTGTGGGATGGAAGGAAGATTTCAACATGGCGGCCTTCTGCCCGGTCCCCTCGCAGACCGAGGCCGCCCGGTACCTGGCGGAGGCCATAGGGCGCTTCGAGGGCCCCGTCTACGTGGGCGGGCACTCCAAGGGAGGGAACCTCGCGGTCTATGCCGCCGCGGCGTGCGGCGAGGAGCTGCAGCCGCGCATCGCGCGCATCTTCTCCCATGACGGCCCGGGGTTCAACGACGAGTTCCTTGCCACGGAGGGGTTTGCGCGCATCCGCGGCCGCGTGGAGAAGACGGTTCCCAAGTCGACGATGATCGGCGTCGTTATGCACGACGGGGACATCCGCCGCACGGTGGTCGAGTCCGAAGGCGTTTCCGCCGCGCAGCACAACCCGTTCCTGTGGGCAGTCGATGGCTGCGCGTTTCGCGAGGCTGACGGCCTCTCGGTGAGTTCGCGCGGTTTCGACTCGCTGCTCGATGCATGGATGGAGAAGTACTCCTACGACGAGCGCGGCGCGTTCATCGACACGCTCTTCGGCGTGGTCGGGGCAACCGGGGCCGAGCGCTTCTCCGACGTGCGCGCGGATTGGCGGGAGAGTCTGCCGGTGCTGCGCGAAGCGGTGGATGCCCTGGAGCCCGAGCAGCGGGCGTTCGTCGTCGGGGCGCTCAAGGCCCTGGCGAGGACGGCGACGGTTGAGAAGGCGGCGGATGCTGCGTCGGGCGTGCTGGACCGGCTTCTGCCCTCGGGATCGTAGGGGCACCGGATGTTCCTCACGGCGCGTTCTCATTGCGGATCGACAGTCGGCTCCTGATCAGGCGTGCGGGTTTGGACGGAATCGATTCCGATGCGCTGGCCCCGTTCCGCGCTATAGGTTGGATTAGCTGGCAGCTAATGAAACGTCCCTCACGACTCGGTACAGTTTCCCTTGCAACGAAATCGGGCAAAGTGCCCGCGAGGGAAGTGAGGGACTGTGGATAATCAGCAAGCCGCTAAGTCGATAAGCGTCTGCGGCATTCTCAGCGCCGTTTTCGGCGGTATCGCGTTGTTGACGAGTTTTGTGCCCATCATCAATAACGCCTCGGCAATCTTCGGTCTTGTCGGCGCCGTTCTTGGCATCGTCGGGCTTGTTTCCACGCGTTCGACGGGGAGGAAGTCCGGTCGCGCGGTCGCCGTCGTAGGAACGCTCATCTCCGTTCTGTCCGTAGTCATCGTGCTCATGCTGCAGGTCCAGTGGGCTGCGGCTTTGGCGTAAGGCTATCGTTTGAAGGGAGATGCAAAGAAAATGGAATCATCGAACAGCAGGGCGGTCGTTCGCTTGGCGGTCGTGTGCGTGCTCGCTTTGGCGCTCGCGGGTCTCGCCGGCTGCGGATCGTCGGACGAGCCGAAGGGTTCTGAGCCCGTCGCCGATACGAGTGAGGTCGCCGCGGCGGATAAAAAGGAATCGGAGTTCTCGGTTACCATCGATGGCTGCACGGTGGGTACAGACTACGAGGGCAGCCCCGCGGTCATCGTCGACTTCACCTTCACGAACAGCTCGGAGGAAGACCAGAGCTTTGCGTCGGCGTGCATGGTGCAGGCGTTCCAGAACGGCGTTCAGCTCGAGACCGCTATCGTTATGGAGGACTTGGGCAACGGATATCTTGCCGAAGTCAAGCCTGGGGGCACCGTTTCGGCGCGCCTGGCGTACAAATTGGCAGATCAGACGGATGTGTCCGTTGAAGTTGAAGAGTTCATGTCATTTGAGGACACCGTGCTCGCAGAGGCTACGTTTAGCGTCGCGTAGCGCGTGTTCGCCTGGCGGCCGGAATTTGGCGGCAGCGCAAAAGGCCTATGCGACAAAGGTGCATGCTGCAGGGAAAGGGGAAAGGTGCATGTCTGAGCGTTTGACGGAAGAGGTGCTGCAGGAGCTGCTCGATGCCCCTTGCATCGATTCGTTTATCGACGACCACGAGTTCTCCTCCCGTTCGCTCGCCGAGTATCTTCAGGGCCTGCTCGAAGCCAAGCATCTGGAACGTGTGCGCGTGGTGCGCATGGCCGATTTGAACGAGACCTTCGGGTACCAGATCTTTACCGGCGCGCGCAATCCGTCGCGCAACAAGGTGCTCCAGATCGCCTTCGCGATGGCGCTCAGCCTGCGTGAGACGAACCGTGCCCTCACCTGCGCTGGCGCGAGCATGCTGGATCCCAAGAACCGACGCGACGCCATCATCATCTTCTGCCTCGATCACGGCTGCTCTTTGCAAAAGGTGAACGAAGAGCTGTATCGCCTGGGAGAAGAGACGGTTTGCTAGCCATTTTGCCTTTTGTCGCCGTGCGGCCGCCTTGCAGGATGCCCGGATGCGCGCCCGCGTGTCCGGGCATCCTGTTACTATGGGGCTATGAGTACCTCGACTGACACCCGGATGCAAAGCATCTCTTCGGAGCTCGACGCCTTTCTGGCGAGCGAGTTCGATGACCCCTGGCTCGTCGAGCGGACGCTCAAGAGCTCGCCCCATGAGGTGACCGAGGTCGTCCGTCCGCATGGCGCCTCCGAAGGGGGAGAGCGGTTCGTGCGGAAGCGGATCGATCGCGTCAAAGGGCTCGGCAGCGCATACGAGGAGCTCATTCGTGCTCAGGGGAGCGGGGTGGAGCTTCCTGGCGTTCCGCGTATCGTGTCGTGCGAGCGTTCTGCTGGCAGCCTGACGGTGGTCATGGAATTTATAGAGGGCGATGCGCTCGACCGTTTCGCTTTGGCGTTCGGGGCGGGGGACGCGCTGGCACGCCTCGTCGTGCCCACGCTCGCGGATGCCGTGGCGTGCCTGCATGAGCGCCTGGACGCCCCGCTGATCCATCGCGATCTCAAGCCGCAGAACGTGATCGTCCGGCAGGGCGCCCCGGTGATCATCGATTTCGGAATCGCGCGGAGCTGGCGCGAAGGCGCGGAGACGGACACGGCGCACTTCCTGACGCGTGCGTATGCTCCGCCCGAGCAGTACGGCTTCGGCCAGACCGACGTGCGCAGCGACGTGTACGCCTTGGGCAAGCTGCTGTTCTTCTGCCTGACGGGCGCGACCCCGCCGAGCGTGTGCGATGTGGGCGTGTGTCTGCGCGCGGGCCTTTCGGAGGACTGCGCGCATGTGGTGGCCTGCGCGTGCGCCTTCGACCCTGCGGCGCGCTTCCAGACGGCCCGGGCATTTGCCGCCGCCGCCCGCGACGCGCTGGGCCCGGCTCCTCTTTTACCGCCGCCCGTGCAGCCCGCAGCTGTCCTTCGGGAGCATCCCTCGGCGCCGCCCGTCACCGGAATCTTCATCGAGCCCACGCTTCCGCCTGTGTCCATTCGGCCGCGCGGCTTCGGGTTGATTTGCGCGGCTGTTCGACGCGTCGTATCGCGGGCGCTCGCCTCCGTCCCGCGTTGGGTCGGGCGCATCTGGAATGCGGCGGTGCTCATCGTCTGGGCGTTCTACCTGATGGGCTGCATCCTTGCCGTCGTCACGCCCAACGCACACGATGCCTCGCTCCCGGCGTGGTTCCTGATCCTGGAGTACTTGGGCATGGCGGCGCTCGACTTCACCATCATCGCGTACCTCGTGCTCGACCGACGCCGCTTGCGCCGGAGGTTTCCCGCGCTTGCTCGTCTGAGCATATGCAACGAGGTGAAAGTGGGTATCGCCGTGATCGTCGTGTCCATGCTGGTCACTGTCGCGGCGGGCGCGGCATCCGGTGCGATTTGAGGTCTTTCCCATCCGGGGAAGCCGACTCCTCCTGCAGGGCCGCATCGTCGCGTCGAGCAGGGGCCAACTGGGTAAGATAGACCCCAATGGAACATGCGAGCCGGCAGATGCCGGCCGAGTCAATCCGGAAGGGGAACGCTATGGACGCACGCGAGCTGGTCGACCTCATCGATGCAGCGGAGGGAAGGCTGAGAGCTGACACGGTGTTCCGGAACGCGCGGATCGTGGACGTTTACGGCCATCGCGTCGCCGAGGGAAGCGTCGCGGTCCGGGACGGGGTCATCGTCGGCGTCATGTACGAAGGCCGCTACGATGCGGGGGTCTACGATGCGGACGAGGTCGTCGATTGCGGGGGCCGGTATCTCGCTCCGGGCCTAATCGATGGGCACCTGCATATCGAGAGCTCCAATATCCGGCCAGCGGAATACGCCATGATGGCGGCGACGCGCGGCACCACGACCGCCATTGCCGACAGCCACGAGATCGCGAACGTCTGCGGGCTCGACGGCCTCTCGTTCATGATCGAGGACGCACGCCGCGCACCCATCGACATCAAGTTCATGATGCCCTCGTGCGTGCCCGCCCTGCCCGACGAGCAGGCGGGGGCAACGATCACGGCATCGGACATGAGCGCCTTCATGGCCGAGCATCCGGGTGAGATCTTTGGCCTGGGCGAGATGATGAACCTGCCCGGGATCTTTACGGCGGATCCGGAGACGTGCGCCCGCGTCGCCGTCGGTGCCGACACCGCGTCGCGCCAGGTGGACGGGCACGCGCCCATGGTGACGGGACGCGACCTCAACGCCTATGTCGCCGCCGGCGTCATCGCCGACCACGAGTCGACGCTTCCCGACGAGGCGCTCGACAAGCTGTCTCGGGGCATGTACATCATGCTGCGCGAGGGCACGTGCAGCCATGATCTGGAGAGCCTCGCCCCGCTCGTGCTCGAGGACCCCGCCCGCGCGCGACGTTGTTGCTTCGCGACGGACGATCGCGCGCCTTCCGACGCGCTTTCGCAGGGCATGATCGACAACGCCTGCCGCCTGGCCGTCGAGATGGGCATCGACCCCGTCATGGCAATCTCGATGGCGACGCTCTCGACGGCCGAGTGCTTCGGCTTGGACCACGGGATCGTCCCCGCCCTTGAACGCCGCGGGTCCATCGCCCCGGGCAAGCGGGCCGACCTGCTGATGCTCGACGACCTCACGTTCTCGGGTGCTCCGCACCGCGTGTACGCCGCCGGTCGCCTTGTCGCGGCAGAGGGTGAGTTCGTGGGGGAGATGTCCGAGCCCTCCGCCGAGGCGATCCGTCTTGAGGGGCTGCTGCGCGATTCGGTGAAGCTGCCGCGGCTGTCGCTCGAGGTGTTCTCCTACGGGTTCCGTCCGGGGGAGCCGGTCATCGACGTCATTCCCGGCAACGCGATTACCGGCATGGTCCGTCTCGAGACCGATAAGGGGCTTTGCCGCATCATGCTGATCGAGCGCCACGGACGCGGCGTCGCCGCCCAGCAGGCGGGCGCGGACGGCGAGGGCCCGGCGGGGCTGGGACTTGTCGGCTCGCACCTCGGACGCGGCTGGGTTCGCGGCTATTCTATCGATGGCGGTGCCGTCGCCAGCACGGTCGGGCATGATTCGCACAACGTGTGCGTGGTGGGCGATAATCCGGAGGACATGCTGCTTGCGGTGGAGAGCGTGGGGC
>DBFEBE010000123.1:0-4827 GCA_048318985.1 Collinsella sp. | reverse complement strand
GTGGGCGAGGAGGCCGAGCCGCACCTACGGATACGCGTTCGAGGAAGGGGCCGTTATGGGTGAATGGATATGTAAGCGCGCCGGTGGGGATCGTGCGCGCGTCGGCTCGCTGGCGGGCATGGTCTGCATCGCGCTCAACGTGATCCTCTGCATCGCGAAGGCCCTGATCGGCATCGCGAGCGGGTCTGTCTCCATCGTCGCGGACGCCATGAACAACCTCTCGGATGCATCCTCCAATATCGTGAGCGTGCTCGGATTCAAACTCGCCAGCAAGCCGGCGGACCCTGAGCATCCGTACGGGCACGGACGCTACGAGTACCTTTCCGGTCTCGTCGTCGCGGTTCTCGTGCTTCTCATCGGAATCGAGCTGGTCAAGTCTTCGTTCGATAAGCTCCTGGCTCCCGTCCCCGTCGACTTTTCGCTTGCCCTCGTCGCGGTGCTCGTCCTTTCGATGCTGGTCAAGCTCTGGATGGCCCGATTCAACCTCATGCTTGGCGAGCGCATCGAATCCGACACGCTCAAGGCGACGGCCCAGGATTCGAAAAACGACGTCATCGCTACCGGTGCCGTTCTCGCGTCGGCGCTCATCGCGCGAGCGACGGGAATCGAGCTCGATGCCTGGGCGGGTCTTGCCGTGGGCGCCTATATCGCCTGGAGCGGCATCTGCCTGATCAAGGAGACGGTCGACCCCTTGCTCGGGTCCGCGCCGGACCCGAAGCTCGTCGAGCACATCCGCGCGAAGATCATGAGCTATCCGGGTGTTCTGGGGACCCATGACCTCATGGTCCACGATTACGGCCCGGGGCGGCAGTTCGCGAGCGCCCATGTGGAGATGGCCGCCGAAGACAGCCCCATTGCAAGCCACGACACCCTCGACAACATCGAGCAGGCGTTCAAGAACGAGGACGGACTCATCGTCACGCTGCATTACGACCCGATCGTAACGGATGACGCGGCGGTGGCGGACATGCGCTGTGCGATAGACGCGATGGCCAAGCGCATAGATCCGCGCATCTCGATCCACGACCTGCGCACCGTCCCCGGACCGACCCACACGAACGTCATTTTCGACTGCCTGCGTCCTGAAGGGTTTCGGCTTTCGCCCGAGGAGCTGCGCCGCGAGCTGGCGGCCGCCGTCGAGCAGGCCTATCCTTGTGCCGTCGCGAAGATTACCGTGGACGAGGACTACGTGAGCGCGCGGCAATAGGACTGTCACGGAGACGGGCCGTCCGTGCACCGTTAAGGCATCGGGGCGCGTGCGGCATTCGGCCCCCCGCTGCTCGGGCTTCACCGATGCAGCAGGCCGGAAGCGCACGCCGGCGTTCCGCCGGCTGTGCCGGCGCGTCTCGATCGGTTTCGGTGCGTCCGCGGCCCATGCGCGCAGGCGAGCAAGGAGGATCCATCATGAAGCGCCTGTATCTGATGAGGCATGGTCAGACGGTATACAACCTCGAGAAGCGCGTGCAAGGGCGGTGCGACTCGCCGCTCACCGAGCTGGGCATCGAGCAGGCGCGCCGAGCAGGGGCGTGGCTTGCCGCGCAAGGTGCCGCGTTCGATCGAATCTGCTCGTCGCCCATCGGGCGCGCGTACGCGACGGCTGAGAGCGTCCGGAGCGTCCTGGAATCTTGCTCGACCGACGCTGCGTCCATCCCCGCGGTCGAGGCCATCGATGGGCTCAAGGAGCGCTGCTACGGTTCATTCGAGGGCGGTCCTCAGGCAGACGTTCCCGCGGACGTCTGGGATCCCGAGGAGCTGCTCGTGCCGTACGGCGGCGAGGGGAGCGCCGAGCTGCGCGCCCGCATGGTCACGACGCTCACCGGCCTCATGCGCGACGCGTCCGTGCGCACCCTGCTCGCCGTGAGCCACGGATCGGCCACGCTGCAGTTCAAAAAAGCCTGGGAGCATGCGGCGACATGCGATCAGGGCCGGCCCCTCGGCAACTGCTGCGTGCTCGTCTTCGACTTCGATGAGGTCGCCGAGACCTTCTCGTGCACAAAGATTCATAACGGCTAGCGCGCACCGGGCAGCAGGCGCGGATCCGATGCGCACCCGGGTCGCGCTCTGCGGTGGCGGGACTCGGGCGCGAAGTCGTCGCCTGCTCTAGCGCGATAGAGAGAAATCCCAGCTCAGACAATGTGTAGAGTTTATAGAGCATAAGGGATACGCCCGCGGGCGTGTATACTAATCAAGCTGTGCCTCGATAGGGGAGGATTCTGCATGTACGAAGCATGCGCGCGAATGGGTTGCCGCGCACGCGATGTCAGGCGGAATGCAAAGCTTCGGCACGCATGTCAGTAGTGGTCCTCTAGGGGCGAACACAAGGGGTGTTCGCAGTGTCCCAAGACCACCGAGAGTTAGGATCATTGAATGATCAGCATGATTCTCGGCCGCAAGATCGGTATGACCCAGGTTTGGGACGAGGACGACAACGTCGTTCCCGTCACGGTCATCCAGGCTGGCCCCTGCTCCGTCTCGCAGGTTAAATCCGAGGCGACCGACGGCTACAATGCCGTCCAGATCGGTTTCGGCGACATCAAGGCCAAGAACGTGAACAAGCCCATGGCTGGTCACTTCGCCAAGGCCGGCGTAGAGCCCGTCCGTCACCTTCGCGAGGTCCGCGTCGACAACGCCGACGAGCACAAGGTGGGCGACGTCGTCACCGTCGCCGACTTCGAGGGCGTCACCAAGGTCGACGTCATCGGCACCTCCAAGGGTAAGGGCTTCCAGGGCCGCATCAAGCGCTGGGGTCAGCGCCGTGGTCCGATGACCCATGGTTCCCACTTCCACCGTCATCCCGGTTCCATCGGCCAGTGCGCCTATCCCGCCCGCGTTCTCAAGGGCGTCAAGATGGCCGGTCACATGGGCGACGAGCGCGTGACCGTGAAGAACCTCACCGTTGTCCGCATCGATGCCGAGCAGAACCTCATGCTCATCAAGGGCGCCGTCCCTGGTGGCAAGAACGCTCTGGTCGCCATCCGTATGGCCTAAGGGCCCCGACCCAACTGGTCCAGAGTCATACCAAGGAGAACACTTACATGTCTAAGTTTGAAGTAAAGAACACGGAGGGCAAGGCGGCCGCCGAGGTCGAGCTCGCTCCCGCGGTGTACGGCATCGAGCCGAACATCAACGTCATGCACCACATCGTGAAGTGCCAGCAGGCCTGCTGGCGTCAGGGCACCCAGTCCACCAAGGGCCGTTCCGAGGTCTCCGGCGGCGGCAAGAAGCCTTGGCGTCAGAAGGGCACCGGCCGTGCCCGCCAGGGTTCCATCCGCGCTGGCCAGTGGCGTCACGGCGGCGTGATCTTCGGGCCGAAGCCCCGCACGTACACCAAGCGTATGAACAACAAGGAGGTCAAGCTCGCCATGCGCTCCGCGCTCTCCGCGAAGGTGCGCGACAACGAGCTCGTCCTCGTCGAGGACTACGGCTTCGAGAAGCCGTCCACGAAGGCCGCTGTCGCTATGCTCAAGGCGCTCGGCATCGAGGGCAAGCGCCTCACCATCATCGTGCGCGAGGACGATATCAACGCCTACCTGTCCTTCCGCAACATTCCCAAGACGTTCATCATCACGCCCTCCGAGGCCAACACCTATGACCTCGTGAACAACGGTGCCCTGCTGATGACCGCCGACATCGCTGCTCACTTCGGGGAGGTGCTCGCCTAAATGACCGCTCACGAGATCATCATCCGTCCCGTCGTGTCCGAGCGTTCCTTCTCCGAGATGGAGCAGAACAAGTACACGTTCGAGGTTCACAAGGACGCCAACAAGTTCCAGATCAAGGACGCTGTCGAGGAGATCTTCGGTGTGAAGGTCACCCGCGTCAACACCCTGATCGTCAAGCCGAAGACCAAGCGCGTCCGCTACGTCGCCGGCAAGACCCGTTCTTGGAAGAAGGCCGTCGTCACCGTCGCCGAGGGCCAGTCCATCGAGATCTTCGGCAACCAGGCCTAAGTCTCGCTGCATGCACGCGTCGCCTCCCGAAAGGGAGGCGTGCATCGACGTCCGGGTGAATCTATGGAGCCGCCCGGTACCGTGGTAAATCCGGTGTCACCGCACCCGCATCCCTGCTTGCGGTGGCGAGCGGATAGATATGAAAGGGATAGGTAATGGCTGTAAAGCACCTTAAACCGACCAGCGCCGGCAGGCGTTGGCAGACGGTCTCGGATTTCGCCGAGATCACGACCAACAAGCCCGAGAAGTCGCTCCTCGAGCCGCTTCCCAAGAAGGCCGGTCGTAACAACAACGGCCGCATCACCGTCCGCCACCAGGGCGGCGGCGTGAAGCGTCGTTACCGCGTCATCGACTTCAAGCGCAACAAGGACGGCGTGCCCGCCAAGGTCGCTACCATCGAGTACGATCCTAACCGCTCCGCCCGCATCGCCCTGCTCCACTATGTGGACGGCGAGAAGCGCTACATCCTCGCTCCGAAGGGCCTCACCGTGGGCGACACCGTCGTCTCCGGCGCCGGCGCCGACATCAAGCCGGGCAACGCCATGCCGCTGTCCGAGATCCCCGTCGGCACCCTCATCCACGCGATCGAGTTCATGCCCGGCAAGGGCGCCGCGATCGCCCGTTCCGCCGGCACCGCCTGCCAGCTCATGGGCAAGGAGGGCAAGTACGCCATCGTGCGCATGCCGTCCTCCGAGATGCGCCGCATCCTCGTGACCTGCCGTGCCACCGTCGGCGAGGTCGGCAACGCCGAGCACGCCAACATCGTCATCGGCAAGGCCGGCCGTAAGCGCAAGATGAACGTCCGTCCTACCGTCCGCGGTACGGTCATGAACCCGGTCGACCACCCGCACGGCGGCGGCGAGGGCAAGAACCACAC
>DBFEBE010000122.1:0-2752 GCA_048318985.1 Collinsella sp. | reverse complement strand
TGGGATCGGCTGTATCGCCCAACTCGCACTCGCGACGGCGGGCGATCATCTTCTGGTTGAAGGCGAGCACAGCTGCCCGGCATTCTTCGGGCCCTGCGGACGGGATAATCGGGCGCCCGCCGAGCTCCGCGATATCCTGGGGCTCCATGAGCGTGAGGTTTTGGAAGAACGTTATCGCCTCGACCTCGGAGAAGTCGGCCAGCGTGCTCTCGCAGAGCCAGTCGCGCCCGGTATCGTGGTCGGTGAACTGGTCGGCGTGCTCGATGATGAGGAAGCAGCGCGAACGCACCTCGTCGTTACTGAGCTCATGGTCCCAGTCGTCGACCAGGATGCGCGCGCCCACCGTGAACGCATCGGGGAAATACTCCTCATGCTCGCGGCGCTCATCGGGCGTATCGTCGTCCCAGTCGAGCAGCATGCCCTCGAATAGCCCGCAGGTCCCAGTGGGATCGAGCTCCATTTCGGTGTAGTCCCAGCCCAGCTCCTCGACGTTGCTGGAGGAGAGGACGTTAACGGCGGTGAAGCCGTTGCAGACGACCGCCTCCCACTCGTCGGGCTCGTATTTTTCGGCCATATCCCTATCCTTTCGAAATCGCCCTACAGCTTGATGGCGCCGCCGTCCCCGGCACCGTCCCCGCCGGTACTCCCGGCCGCCCTCTTCGCCGCCGCGGCCGCCTCTGCCGGATCGGGCTTCTTCTCGGCTCCGGCGAGCTCGCGCAGGGAGTACTGATAGCACCACTCTTTGGCTTCCCCAACGGACGCGAACCGGGGTCCTGCATCCTCGCAGGCACCCTCACCCGTCGAGATCTTCGCTATGTAGGGCAGGTCGGGGAAGGCGGCAACCTGGTAGATGTCGAACTTCGTCTCCCCGAAGCGGTACGACTCCTGTGCCGAGCCGTAGGCGCGCTGCGCGAAACGCGGCAGCGAGCACGGCCCGACATCGGGTGAATCGTAGATGTTGTCCAGGAGGATATGGAAATCGCCCGTGCTCATTTTGCCGGGCGCGTAATATTCGCCGCCGAGCTTGAACCCCTTGGCATCGTACGAGATCCCGGAGATGAGCCGGACGTCCAGATAGGCGGAGCCGTCATGATGGGAGGCCTCGATGTGGAGCTCGCCGTTCGTATCTATGATGCGGTCGATCTGGCAATCCTTGAGGACATCCGCGCTGCCGGTGCCCTGTACGAGGGAAAGCAGCGAGTCGGCGACGACCAGCCCGCGGGAGGGCCTGTCCCAGCGCTCGACCGTCCCCTTGGCGACAACGGAGATCTCGGTCGGATGTTCCGGGTCGTCGCCGCATTTCAAGTCGCGCAGCATGCGATCGAAACGGGAGATCTCGTCGAAGAGGTCGTTGTCGATGGCGTAATCAATCTCTTTCCAAACCTCCTTCATAAAGAAATCGAGGGAGGACACCACATCGACATTGACACCGTCTCGGTCCGCTATATATTCGTTATAATCATCCACCGCCTCATCGGAGAAGTAATAGGAACGGTCGTAGAGGACGCGTTCCGCGGGCATGAAGAAATCCATGGCGAAGTCCTTTCGGCTGCAAACGGGGGAGGCGGGACCGACCCGGTCACCGTCATAGACCGATAGTACCCGCCCGAATCGCCACCAGCCTCAACTACAGCCCCCATTTCCCGAACGGGAAGCCTTCGTGTCAATTCCGGCATTTTGCCGCACATGTCCGACAAAAAGACCCCGGACCCGAAAGGACCCGGGGTCGATAATCTATCCGCCCAAAAACGATTCGCTAGAGACGGTGCCCGCGCTCGACCGCGTCGCCGCGGCCGCTGAGCTGTTCCTTCAGTGCGAAAGCGCCCGCGGCGAGCTTCGCCGCCGCCGCATTATCGAGCAAGGCACGGTAGGTCAGCGTATCGACACCATATGCCTCGATCCTGCATCCCGCGACCGCGCTGAGCATGGCCAAGGCCTCGTCCTGCCTGCCGAAGTGCTTGACCGCATCGGCCCGTCCGGCATCGGCGCGGCGCACGGCGATATCGCACAGGGGCTCCGACCCGGATATGGACTGCTCGAGATAGGCGAGCACGCAGTCGAAGCCATTGGATGCCGCCTCGTTGGAGACCTCGTCGAAGCCGATTTTCGAGCAGTCGAGCTTGACGCCGCCGACCTCGAAGCCCTGCCCCTCGTCGCGCCTGCAATACCAAAGGCAGGGTACGACCGCGGCCGCGTCGGCATCGAAGGTGCGCGACAGGAACGCCACGCCGTTCTCGTCCTCCCAGGGCGTGAGGGGCGTGACGTCGCGGGCGGCGTCATCCGCCGCAAAGAACGGAGACATGAACGTGTCGTCGGCGTAGGCGCCGAGCACCGTGCCGGCGCGGCTGTACTCGGTCTCGCCGAACGCGCCGTCGATTTCGCGCAGCACATCGTCCGCATCGGTGCCGGCGGAAAAACCGCGCCAGTCACGGGCAAGCGTGCCGGAGCGGCCGACGTTGTCGACAAGCTCCGAGTAGAGTCCGTGCACGGTCCCAGGGAGGTCGTAGATGTCCTCCGGGGCGATGGGCCGCCCGGCGAGCATGAAGGCCTCTCCGTCGCGGATATCCTGGTCCACCAGCGTCTCGGGGTGAAGTCCCTCTTGCGGCTCGCCCGGCGCGGTCCTTTCGATAAGCATGGCGGCGTAGCGTGCGTCCCCGCCGGCGATCTCGAGGAAGTCACTCCAGCGGTAGGTTTTCTCATCGGAAGTATCGCGGTCCGTCACGTACTCGCAATCGAGATAGGCCTTTACCGC